>CAYNMH010000004.1:0-82917 GCA_964398145.1 uncultured Flavimarina sp.
GACTTAGGATCTAGTGCCGCAAGGTGTGAGAGTTCGAGTCTCTCCGCCTGTACAAAGGGATAAGCCGACTTTAACGAGTCGGCTTTTTTGTTTTAATTCAGGACGGGACAATTAAAGTAATTAAAAAGCCCGATGTTTTGCCGGGCTTTTCTTAGGAATAGGATTTTAATTAATCATTAAACGCTTAGAAAATGATTGCCCATTTACAGAACCTTTGAGGATGTAAATACCTGTCTGGAGCATTGAAAGGTCTAGGTGCAATTCATGCTTTTCCTGAAGCAAGATTTGAACTTCAGTTTCATGCCCGCTATAGTCTATAATGAATAAGGAATCAAAAGTTTTAATAGGTTCATCCCAAAAGAGAGTTGTTTTGGATTTAGCCGGGTTCGGTGCAATTTGACCCAAATCTTGAGCGTCATCTTTACTACGGTCTTTAACTGCTGGTTGAGGTTCTTCGCCCCACACCAACTTTCCATTTATATAAGCAGTTATTTTAGTGTTTTCTAAATAGGCATTACCTGTCGAAAGGTATGAAAAATCATCACTCTCGTCAAAGTTGGACCAATCCTGTTTATTGATCCTGAATTTCATTTCTCCAGTTTCACTAAGCATAAATAGAGTGCCAGCGGATTCCTGGAAACTTACCTCAATGTAACTCGTGGCACCATCATAAGTGAAATCGGAAATTTTAAAATCTCCGTTGATTTGGTTTGAAGTAATTAGAGAATAATCAATATTGTAATTTAGAGTTGATGCGCTTTCTGGCGAGAACCAATATCTCAAAGTGACATCCTTTAACGGTACATTTTGATTTCCGGAATTTATAATTCTGAGATTGGGTTTTATGGTGTTGTTGTTTATCCCATCTTTATTCTGGTGCTTAACAATCAATTCGGGGCCTTGTTCGGAAGCGACCTCAGGTTCATCTCCCCAGATCAGTTGGCCGTCCCAATACACCGTAATTGCACTAGTCTCTACATATTGATTGTTATCTGAGTAACTGAAATCATCTGCTTCATTAAAGTTGGTCCAATTGCTTTTGGCGATACGTGTTTTGATCTCTCCTGAATTCTCAAGGGCAGCAATCTGTTCGTCAGTATTAAAAGTCATTTCTAAATAATAGTTTGCGCCATTTCTCGTTTGGTCCAGGGACACAAAAGAACCATTCACATCAGATGTACCCAGTTGTGCATAATCTACATAAAAGTTCAAAGGCGCAAAATTTTCAGCAGTAAACCAATAGCGTACGGAGAGACGATTCAAGTCAACCGCGTAATCGGCTTCGTTTCTTAACCTCAACAGCGGTTTGATAGTATTATTTGTCAATCGATTGTTATCACCATCTTTGTGATCCACAATTATAAATGGTGCTTTAGTCTCAATTTCCTCAGAATAGCAGGATAATGTATTTTCGTCCAATTGGGCTGCAATACGATAGGTGTAACTTTCTCCTGATATCAAATTAGAATGGGTATATTCCAAAGTTTCTGCAGAAACATTTCCAATTTCTTCAAAATCGCCACCTTCTTTTTTCGCTTCAATCACAAAACCAAGTCTATTTTCAAGGTTGCTTTGCCATTGTATTTCAATTTGGGTTGGCGAAATTCCTTTTACTGAAATAGTGTCAATTGCACTGAGACTAATGTTGAGTTCGGTATTTTCAGTGATGTTGAGTACTTCTGATGCCAAGATCACATCGCCTTTTCTGATCTCGTAGGGCTGAGGTACATTGGATGCTACATTATAAAATATTAAGGAACCATCTTCTTGCGGAATTTTATATTCTCCGTTAAAAGAAACAACCAGTTCACCAAGTGATGCGGTACATCCATTTATGGTCATAGTTACTGTATGCGGTGTAGTTTCAGTAGCTACAGATTCGTAAATATCAGACCAGTCATTGATACCTATAACAGCCTTGTAAGGCTCAAAAAAGGAATCTTCATTAGCGGTACCTGCTGCCTCCCAAACATACCAGCTCTCTTTCTTCTCGTCAAATCCATCAAAAGTTCCTTCAAGCCTAGTCCATAAACCAAAAGATAAATCCAAGTTTGCATTGTCAACCCATCGGTGGTACTGAATATTTTCTATTGCAGGTAACCTGTTATGCACTTTTTTCCAGAAATAAGCAATGGCGGCAGACTGGGTGGTCTCGTTCGCATTAGGATTAGAATTGGGGTTAGAATTAAATCCGTTTTCAGAAAGCAGTACTGTTCTTACTTTTTTACCATTATATAAAGCATTCTTTTGTCTTACGTAAGAATCGATCATTTCAATATTTCTTGGGGTGATTTCAGGAGTGTTGTAGTTGAATTGAGTTAGGGTTTTTGAATCTCTCCAAACCAAAGGATTAAAAAGATTTGTGGGATATGCGTGCCAGCCAATATTCCACTCGTAGTCCCCTTCTTTTTTATTCAATCTCAATTGAGTGTCTAAGACATCCCGGGATTTAAAGTTTTGATTTGATGATGCTTTACTGTTAAAATGCTTTGTAAATGAGGCGAATACTTTTGCAGTAGGATTGTGCTTCCTGATTGTATAATGAACCATTCGCATAGAACGATCATAAATTTGAGTATAAAGTTCTACCGGTTTCTGTCCTGCGTGAGTCCAGTTAGTATGTGCATCAACTTCATTATGTATAATCCATTGATCCAGCCTGCCAAATTCTTGATCTGGTCTGCTATACCTCTCGGCCAGAAAATCTATAAGTGCAGTATAGTATTCAATCCCTTCAGGTGAAGTTACGTTTGCCATACTATAATTTCCCAGAAATGCATCCGGATGATCAAAAATTCTTTTCAATTCTTCATTTTGCAGATAAGGTATAAGTAATACAAATGATGGCTTTATACCGGCTTCAGTACATTTTTTTATTCTTTCATCAAATCCATAAATAAATTGCTCATTGATGTAATAGGTCTTTCCATTAAATTCATGTGAGAGACCTGTGGGGTTTAAACTTAAAACCCCGTTAAGTAAAAGATTCATTTTCATGTTTTTTATATCCAAATCTTCTAAATCCTGAAAATTAGATACTGTTCTGGTAGTTAATCCATCTAGGCCTTTTAGGGTACTTGATTTTTCCTCTTCTAAATTGTTTAAAGCTACCTGAGAAATGTCTGATGCCCATTGCATCGATGAAACTCTATCAAAAGACTCTTCTCCATCCCCTTTTAATAAAACCCATCGTGAATATATTCTGTCAAAATTTCGATCTTCATACGCAATAAATCTGGGAACTTCTACATTAAATTCTTCTCCATCAATTTCAACTGGTACTAAAAATTCATATTCAGTTTTATCAAAACCATATTCGTGTGGTTGAATCTCAGCGATATACAAATTATTTGATTCGCCTGACAGTTTACCACTTATCAGCACCGAATCATCCGTGACTTTAACCTTTGAAATACTATCAGTGAAGTTTGTATTTAAATAAGATAACAATTGTTGGTTTAGAGCTAAGCTGGTAAACTTGTCACTGTTTTGCTCTTCCTCAAGCTCCTGAGCTGTAGGCTTTCTAAGCTTGAGGTTTCGAATTTCAACTGTTTTATTTTCAAACTCGTTGCTTCCGAAATCGAAACGAAAAACAGACCAATTACTCTCCTGAAAATTGTCTAAAAGAAGTTTTGGATTTATGACAAATTCCTCCCAACCATCAGTTGCTTTTAAAGTTCCAACAGAAAATTTTTGCGTCCCGGAAATTGGTGGACCATAAAAGATTTCTAATTCATTATAGGGTCTTTCAGTTCTATATTCAAAAGAAATAATATAAGTTTCGTTAATGTCGTAAATAACATCAATAGGTTTAGAACGTATCCAGGGATCGTTGTCAGATGTGTTCAAAACATAAGAACCTTCAGTACCCTCTGTAGCATTAAGATCTGGGCTGGTTGCATTGAAATCTAATTCTAAGTCTATGGTTTCTTTTACTTCAAGCAGCTTCTTCTCTAAGTTTGTTGGTTGTCTTAAAACCAGATTTGTGACTGTGAGTTCCTGCCCTGCTGCTTTACCAAAATCAAATCGAAACAAGTCGTAGAAGTCATTCCATATTGGGGCTTCCAGAGGCATAATCAAGGTAAAATTTTTGGTTTCGACTGCAGGTGACAGGGGCCCTAGATCTATTCTTCGAGTACCACTTATAGGTTGCCCATAAAAAATGCGTAAATCATCTAAGCCCATTGGCGCAGTATAATCAAAGCTTAAAACATAAGTTTCCTCAGGATTGTAACTAGTTGTTATAATTTCTGAAAATATAAACGGGTCACCTCCCGGTAAGGTATTTATTGTATAAAAGTCTTCAGGATTTTCTGTAATATCCATCTGATTTTTCCGTGTTAAATCTAGATCTATAGAAATAATTTCGTCTGGTTCAGCTGCTCTAAGTTGTAAATTTTTCACTGTAATATTTTGTCCTGCTGCTTTACCAAAATCAAACCTGAAGCGTTCATAAAAGGTATCCCAATTACCTACTTCATACTTCATAAAAGCTTTGAAGGTTTTAAAATTTGAAGAAGCCGAAAGACTTCCAAAATCAATTCTCCTGTTCCTTCCGTCAAGAGGGGTTCCATAAAAGACTTGCAGATTGTCTAAACCTTGTGTTGCGATGTAGTCAAAACTTATGACATAAACCTCATCTGGGTTGTAAGTGGGAATAGGTCGCGTAAATACCCATGGGTCAATGCCCTGAGTGACTATTTCATAAGTGCCCGAAGAAACTTCTGTTAGGTTCATCTGATTTTTTAAATCGGGATTGAGCTCCAGCGATATCGTTTGCGAACTCACAACTGCCGGAATACTCAGAGTAATAAGCAGGATTAAATGTAGAAGTCTTTTCATAAAATTGATGTTTTTGTTAAAAAAGTATGCTGCTCAAAGCGTTCATATTAAGGTTTCATCTGTTGCAGAAATGCAATCAATTGATCGGTATAGTGCTCCTGTAATTCGTTTACCGAAGCTTTTTCATACAAATCATTCCATTCTCTAGGGTCATTTTTCAAATCGTAAAACTCGCCGTTGATGATGTCTTCACGGGAGTAAAGTGAAGTTTTCTCTTTGCGTTTTAAAACCAGAATGAGTTTGTGATTTTCGGTACGCCACATAAAGGCAGCTTCACCTTCGCGTTCGTGTAAGGCTGAAAAAGTAGCGGGTTTTTTAGCATCCTTCAAAATATTGGTGCCCGGTAATTCCTGAGTTTTTGGGATACCGGTAAGTTCGAGAAGAGTAGGGAGTATATCAATGTTTTCTGTTGGGCGTTTAGAAATACGACCTTTTTTTACCTCTTTGGGTAAAGCATCTCCGGCTAAAATCAGGGGGATACGTACGCTGCTTTCGTATACATTATATTTGTTAAAGCGATAATACCGCTCTCCTAACATCTCACCGTGATCTGAGGTATAGACAATAATAGCATTGTCCAGTAAACCTTTTTTCTTCAAAGCATGCAATGTTCTGCCCATCATATCATCAATCCAGGTAACATTTGCATAATAGCGCATGGTCATAAGTTTCCACTCTTCATCTGATGCGTTTTTCCAGTAATCTTCATATAAATCACGACGGTTAACTCCGGCAGCATGAGGAGAATAATCTTTATCCCAGGGTGGTTGCTGGGCGTAGTTTATTTCATCAAGGTTGTATAAATCCTCGTAACCTTCGGGAACATTGTGCCCGGCGTGTGGCTTCATATAACTCAGGTAGAAAAATAAGGGTCGGTCGTCTTCCCTATTTTGTATATATTCTAGAGCACGGTCTGTGATCCAGCCATCACGATGTTCAGATTCTGGAAGCTTACTGGTAAAACCTAGATAGCCCAGATTGTTTTCTTCTCCCGGTCCCATGGCTGCAACTTCAGCATCGTATCGCGCTTTAGCCTCGGGATTGAGTTCGGCCATATTTTTACCCCCTTCTTCAGGAATTTCTGAAGTATAACGGGTTTCAAAGCCACGGGTGTCTGTCTTGTACTTACCCCAATGCGTTTTACCAAAACCGGCGGTTTCGTATCCCGCTTCTTTAAAATATTGAGCCATTGTTTTACCCGGCATTAATGTATCTGGTACGCCGCCACTATTGCGGTAAACCCCGGTTTGATTGGGATAAAGACCAAACATAATGCTGTTGCGGCTGGGGACACACATAGGTGCCTGGCATACCGCTTCTCGAAAGAAAACTCCATTTTTGGCTAGACTGTCTAACGTGGGGGTTTTAATTACAGAATCTACTATACCCAGTGCATCCCAGCGGTGCTGATCGTCCATAATAAAAATGATATTAGGGCGCTCAGATACAGTGGTTGAGACCTCGTCGGGCTTATTTTTTGATTCTTTACAGCCAAAAAATAGAAAACCTGCTAAAAGAAATGTTAGGATGCGTAATGTCATTATTATCGGGTTTGCTGTCTTGTTTTTATTTTTAGAGGGTCGTTGACCAGATCTCCGGTTTCTTCCCTCCATTTTTTAATTCTTTCTCGGAAACGGTCTAATACAGATTCATAACTAGTTCTACCTGCAAGATTTTCAAGCTGAAAAGGATCATTCTCCATATCGTAAAGTTCTTCTGCCGGTCTGCTCGATTCCAAGTTTTGTAATAGCTTGTATTGTAATGGATGTGTTTCTTTTGCCTGAAGCGTCGCACTATAACTGAGGTTACCCCATCCCTCTTGCTGTCTCAGGTCTGCCGGAAGCGCATAATTTTTGCCAGGCATCAGATTTAAAATGTAGTAATACCGCCCATCAAACGCCGCTCTGCTGGGATAATGCTCGCTGCGTGGCGGTCCGTGTGAGTTGTGTTCCCCGAAAATGTAATCGCGATTTTCGATTTGGTCTTGATTACCTTCCAAAATTTTACGGATAGACTTACCCTGAACCGGATTGGGAACGGGTAGAACACAATAATCAAGGATGGTAGGCATGATATCAATGAGAGAAATCAGCGCATCGGTTTTTTTATTTTTAACTACTCCAGGACCGCTTATAATAAAGGGAACGTGAAGTCCCGCATAATAGGCTGAAGCCTTAGCACGATGATAAGCCATTCCCTGATCGCTGGTATATATAATTAGTGTGTTTTTATCTAAGTTGTTTTCGTTAAGGGTTTCTAGAATTGCACCAGCACAGGCATCAGCAAGTTGTACTGAACCGTAGTATTGTTTTAAATCATCGCGCATCAATGGGGTGTCTGCTAAAAAGCCCGGAACGCGTATTTCATTTTTATCAGGTAGAAAATTTGGAAACAATTCCATATGATTGCCAAAGGGACGGTGTGGCGGGGCAATATTGGCCTGAATGAAAAAAGGGCGATCACCGGCTTCTGTTATAAAACGCTTTATTTGGGTTTTATATTCTTCAGGGTCATTATGCACATCACTACGCCCCTGGAATGGAAACTTCCAGGGTGGGCTCATATGAAACTTCTGAGTAATTGCGGTGTAGTAATCATTTGCCTGTAAAATTTCCGGAAGGGTTTTGAGGTATTCATGAATGCCAACTTTGTCAATACGTTTACCGGCCCTTGTAAATTCTATATCTGCATCTGCTAAAGAAGGGGTGATCGTGTTGCGCCAATGGCCGTTTGCGTGTGGGTACATCCCGGTCATTATACTACTCCTGCTGGGAGAACAGGAAGGCACAACCGCAAATGCATTGGTAAAAAGCATTCCCTTTTCTGCCAATGCATCAACGTGAGGAGTGCTTATACCGGGTGTTCCTAAAACAGAAAGATGGGCGCTTTGATCATCAGTAAGAATTAGAACAACGTTAAGTCTTTTACTTATAGCCTGAGACAACACCACACTGCAGGTTAAACCCATAAGGACCATAAGGGTGATATTTTTTAAATTTTTGAGGCTTCTCATCATTAATTCAGGTGAAATACTTCTTCCAAATCAAAGCTTACAGGACTGTCATCCTGATAGGTTTCCATAAGATCAGACATATGGGTCCACCAGTCTTTGCAGACTTGTGTATTTGCAATTTGATTCCATAACTCCAGAGACTCGAGTTCGACATAACCAAATAATTTATAGTCCTTAGCGTTATAAAAAATGCTATAATTAGATACTCCGTGTTGTTTTAAGACGCTTTCAAGCGATTTCCAGATAGGTTGATGGCGCGCTTTATACTCATCAATATTTTCAGGAAAGAGTTTCATTATAAATGCTTTTCGAATCATTTTATAAATAATTAGTATCCCAGTTAATCGATATTGATTTTGGGTTGATAACGCAAACCACCCTCTTGTTTTCCAATTTCTCCACTATTGTAAGTATCCGGATTAAAGGCAGGATTTCTGGGAGGTATGATTGTACCAGCATCTTTAAGATGTTCAGTGATGTAAGCATTAAGTTCGTCTACCTTTTCAGGGTAAGCGGTAGCGAGATTATTGGTTTCGCCTATATCCCATTTGAGGTTGTAGAGCAGAAATTCATCTTCAAATTGCTTTCCGTTTTTAAAAAGGCGAATCAACTTCCAATCGCCGTCATTTACCGCTACAGATGGTGGTAACCAGTCAGGAACCCCCGGATCGTGAGGAAAATAGGTAATTATTGGTTTTCGCTTAAAAACTTCACCCTTAAGCACCGGTGTGAGGTCAACACCATCTACCGGGTAATTTTTTGGGACTTTAAGTCCTAAATTATGTACAAGTGTTGGGTAAAAATCGGTTGATTGTATGAGGGCATCAGTTTTTGTTCCTGGTTTAGTCAAACCCGGCCATACAATCACGCAAGGTACACGTATACCCCCTTCATACATTGTTGCTTTTCCGCCTTTTAAGGGAGTATTACTTGTAGGCGGAGTCAGAAATTTTTCACCATTAGGTAGAGTTTCAGGAATACCATTATACATATTTCCGCCATTATCACTAAAAAAGATGATAATGGTATTGTCTGCTATTCCTAAACGATCAATTTCGTCAAGTAAACGGCCCACTGCATCGTCAAGTGAATGTACCATGGCTGCGTAAGTGGGTGAATGCTGAAGATTATTAAAATCTACCTTAGTGCGGTAGTAATCTATATAAGTTTCTTTGGCATCAAAAGGCGCGTGTACCGAAAATTGCCAGTAATTCATAAAAAAAGGTTTGTTAAGATCCTGATTTTGCATCCAGTTTATTGCCTCTGCCGCCATACGGTCTTCAATATGCTCTTTTGGATAATTAGCTTTAAAGTCTTTAAACTTCCAGGGGGCAACAAAACTACCAGCAGGCCCCGGACCTTGCCAGTGAGGGATGTCTACATCAAAACCGTGTTCAAGTGGTGTGTAAGGCTCGAGCCCTAAATGCCATTTGCCAAAATGAGCGGTAGAATAACCGGCTGATTTTACTAGTTTACCCAAAGTAGGTAGGTTTGTGTCAAGCCGGGTTGCTGATTGAGGTACTAAAACTTTTTTGGAAGGAGCAGATTTTTCAGGATAAACTACATCCAGACGCACCTCAGGAAGATGAGCCTGTGGTGCTGTAACACCATTGCGTGCTGGGGTTTGACCGGTTAGAATGCTTGCCCGTGTAGGAGAGCATAAAGGTGAGGCAGAATAAGCACGACTAAAAGTGAGACCCCTTGCGGCCAGTCTTTCAATATTAGGAGTCTGATAGAAACTTGTGGTACCATAGAGAGTCGTGTCACTCCAGCCCAAATCATCTGCCAGAATAAATACCACGTTCATAGGTTTATCTTCCTGAGCTTGAAGCGGTATGCTTAATGCAGAAATTATAAGAGCAAACAGGGTATTTAGTTTTGTGAAAATGTTCATCAGTCTATAATTTTTAGTCCGTCGGGAGCTTCGAGTTTTGTTACGATGCCATTAACGGTAGATGTATGTTTTACTTTAAGAATTCCAAATTTTGTAGGGAAGGTACCCTCAGCAAATTCAAGGCCTCCCAAATGGGGTTCAATTTTAACGGTATTTCCACCGTCCATAACCTCAATGCCTAATATATATTGGGTAAGCCAGGGAGTTGGCCCGCTGGCCCAACCGTGTGCAAGACTATGCCTGAAGCCAATATAACAGAACTCGCCGAAGTCCCCGTGAATATCATTTTCATCAGGCGGGGTTAGCTCGTCAATACGGCTGCTGTTTGTTACATCAAGAATATCAAAGTCTTCCCAAAATGTTGTAGCACCCAGATCAAGCATACCTCCCCAATAGGTACGTATCACGTCAAGTGCTCCCTTATAATCTTTGGCTTTGGCCATCGCTTCAAGAATATAGTACCCGTAAAAGGTTGACATGCCCTGAACACCGTCTTTCTTGAGAATCTGGGTGTTTGTGGTTTTGGCATCAGCAAGGTCTGCCAGTGCCATTAGAGCAGCAGCCTGCTTAGACGTGTTTCCTTCCGGTATGTGTTTTTTAAGCCTTTTTGCAACGGCAGTGTATCTTTTTGCCAAATCAGGTTTGTCATAGATTTTCATGATTTCGCTTCCGGCTTCAAAAGTCATTACCATCATAGCCTGTAAACCGGCGTGCACCGCTTTGGGCTGTACACTTGTAGGCCAATCCAGAAAACGTCCTCCATTTAATTTTTCGGCATTATTTTCATCAATAAATGTGCTCAACTGATCAAGCAAATTGATCATATAAGTCTCCTGCTCCTGAAGATAAACAAGGTCACCGTGATAGTCATACCAGTTTTTATGAATTAAAATCCACCACATAGAATAGGAGCTGATAGTATTCATCCATTGTGGTAAGGGATGTTGATCCCGGGCGAGATCAAGACTTTTTGGCACTACCTCATTTGGGCCAAAAACGGTATTAATAGTCATCACTTCAGGGTGCATATCACCCACCCAGACCAGGCGATCCCGCTTGATACCATCCCACAGATAACTTTGCATATTGAGATGTACGGTGTATGCACCTACATTCCATATTTCATTAAGTCGCGGGTCACTGCTATTAAACGATCCCAGATACGGAATATCTCTATATATAAAAGCAGCTTCTACCGATTTTATAGGAGCATTTTGATTGCCTTCAACCACGTCAAGTCTTACAAAACGAAAACCGGTTTCTCCAACCTCAATACTTCCCAGCCAAGGGACTTCTACAATAAAATCACGCAGCGAATGTTCGTTTGTAGCATTTTGTTCCCCACCTATATCAGACATAGCTTCACCTACAGATTCTCCAAAGCGCACGCGTAATTTAAGCGGGGTTTTGTCTGGTCTGATTCCCATTGAAATTTTAAGACCCCCGTGAATTTCCTTTCCATAATCGAGTAAAATGCCCGGTTTATGATCATCATTACTGATAAAGCGGGTGAGGTTTTGATCATTAACAGCTACCTGTCCATTACCTTTTACAAGCAGTTGTGCTGTATTCTGTAGATAGGTTTCAGTAGTATCTGTTTGCCATAGTATTTGCTTAGGGGTCAGATACACTTTAGAAAGCTCGCTAATACGTGTTCGCAAACTTGCATCATCTTCAAATACTGGAGGAAGCTGTGCTTGGGTGTTACACGAAAGCAGAATCAGATATATTGGAAGAAGTATTTTTAATAGTTTCATAAGTAATTTTTCTTTTTATAAGGCTCTATTGGAGCTCAACGTAATTGGGGTTTTTCATTTTAAGTGTGACAGGACCTTTAAGGCCGGAAGGCATTAATTTATCTTCGATTGAGTAGGGATTATTAAGAGTCCAGGTTCTTTTTTCTTCTGCTTTTTTACGGCTGTCACCAATAAGTTGGTTGACCCACAGATTAGTGACTTCAATCTGCAAGGTGTTAGAACCCGAATTGAGTGCGTCTGTGATGTCCAGTTCCCATGGAGCTGTCCAAAGGCCACCCATAAAGGTGTTATTTACTGTAATATTTGCAAAAACGTCTGCATTTTCAAGGCCTAAAAAAATTCTTCCCGATTGGGGAAGGCTATCCAGCACAAAAGTTTGAGTATAGGTTGCAGTGCCCGAAAAATACCGGAGATCTTCCTGCTCAAGCTGGGTCCAGTCTACCAGGGAATCCATCTCAATATGAGTGTCTATTCCTATTTTATCATTTTTGAATTGCACACTCCAGGGATTGGTAAGACTTAAAATATCCTGAATAGGTGCATTTGATTGTGAATGTATTGCAGGCGCTTCCTCTTTTGAAAAGACTATAAATCCACTTTCGGCAGGTGCTAATGTGAGCTGCAACTGGGTACGGCCATTCTGCCGTGTAAATTGAGTAAGGTAGCGTGCATCGCCTGAAGCCAAATCCCAGAACTGCGGGTTTAAATCGCTTACGCGAAATGAAGCTGTAAATGTCTGAATTGAATCGCTTTGATTGGTTAGAAAATAAATCTCAAGTTCGGGTAGTTTTCTATGTGTCCATAGAACCGGAGTATTTTTGGGCATTATTACATCAGGGGCTGTGTTAATTTGATTAAGAGCTTCGGCTAAATTCCCTCTTTTAAAAACGCGTCCTTTACCGTAAGATACAGAATGACTGTCTGAGCCATTGGTTTTTCCCCACAGTTCCTGAGCTAACTCTTTTACCTTTTTATCTGCTGTGTCAAAATTTTCCAGGCTTGGGGATTGTACAGGAGGATTACCCATAATAACTGCTCCCTGAGAAACAAGCTCTTTGATCTTTTTTAAGAGTTGGGGACGCATAGTTTCACGATTAGGTAAAACCAAAATGCGATAAGACATCCCGTCCGGTAAGGTAATTCGGCCATTTTCAACTTTGGCATCCCGCAGCAAAACTTCTGAATTAATATAATCAAAAGAGTAACCTTCAGGTAATTTGGGATCTGTAATTCCGGTCATTTTAGGAGCATCTTCACCTATGAAGTATGCGATATCTGCTACATATAAACCCTGCTGGAGCATTACCTGCGCACGACGCTCATAGTCTATCCAAGGTTTTGATTTGGTAAACCAGGTATTGTGACGATTAAATTCTGTACCAAACCAGGTATTAACACCCGGAATACTGTCTTCATAAGGTTGCTCAATATACACGTGGAAAACCCGGTGATTAATACCTTCGGTATAACTCCAGTCTCCACGTTTTTTGAGTTCGCCGGGATGCCTTTGAAAGGGGCGCTGAGCTGCGGTAAATGATTCGGCAGAAACCTGATTCTTTCCGTAAATATGTGCTGCAGAGGAAGCAGCTTTACATTCTATACTTCCCAAATCACCTTCGGCCCAAAATTCACCTCCTATTAAATGCGATTGTCCGCCATAGGTCAAAAATTCTGACGGGAAGCCCCAATGACCATAATTTTCAAGCCAAAGTTGCAAGTCGTTGGCTTCACAGAGTTCACGCATGCCCCCTACATATTCATAGGCAACACGGTCTGCGACCAGTCTCCTTAAATCCCATAAAAATCGATTGGACTCTTCGACTGAATTGACTATGCGGCCCGTAATCACCGGAAGCCAGGGTTTGGGATCATAACCATAGGTTTCTTTGAATGGAATTTCTAAATCATCGGTCCAGTTTTGACCGCCGGTTTCGTAACTATCTGCAACAACGTATTTGAAAGCTTTCTTGTCTTCAGCTGGCAGGTCTTTTAAAATCCTTCCGATAAAACCATCAAAGTGTTGCTTTAATGCGTCTTTATTTATTTTATCTACATCATAGCCCGATGCATTCTCGGCAGCCGGGGCATTTTTAACTCCTGTAGGAAGCATTCCCATTCTTAAAATGGTCCATTCGCCTTCAGGAACATCCCAGGTTAATGTACCATCAGCAGCGAGGTTAGGGCTTAGATCTTTAACCTGGCCGGTTTGAACAATATATTCATTTTCGGGGTCCGCTTGAGCAGGCCATCGGTAAGCATCATCCAGCGGAAGGGGGGTCTGATGCATTTTACCCAGCTGTTTTTCTATCGCAAATTCCAATAAAGGTTGTGTCATTAGGCTTACTTCAGCAAGACCATAATCCTGAGCATTGCGAGTGGGGTGAATACCCGTAAGTTCTAATTTGTAGTGACTTGCTGTCACTGCAGGAAATGAAACCGTTACAGGCGGATAGGGGATAAACCCTACGGTTTCCATATCGTTGCTGCGATCAAAGCGAAAGCTGCGCAACTCTTTCCACGTGCCGTCTACTTCTGCAAGTAATTTGGCCTGCATAACAAAGGTGGAGCGGGAAGGTGTGATGCTTAAACTGCGCAAGGAGACCGGTTGTGTTGCTTTGAAGTTGAGGCTCAATTCTTTTAGACCTTTAAGAGATAAGACTGTACTAGTATCCTGATCTGTAATTTTTTGAACGTTTGTTGAGGAAGGTGTAGTTGAAATGGAAAAATCAACAGCAGCCAATTCAGAACCTTTTATCTTGGGAAAGGCCAGAAGGCTCACATCCTGAAAATCAGGGGATGATTTATCTAATTTTTGGGAAAAACGAGCCGGACCTGTCACGGTAAATTCGTTAGCCTTAAGATAGCGCATCGAATTACCGGTATCGTTCCAGGGACCACCAGACTGGCTCCATCCAGGGCTGTTAAATAAGCCAATGTCAACGCCCAGGCGTGCGCCCTCACTAATGGCGTGTCTTGTAAGGCGTTCCCACTCTTCACTGAGTACTTCAACTTGACCGTCTTCACTCACATTAGGTAAATAGATATTACCAATTAAGGCAGCGCCAATGCCTACCTCGGCCATGGCTTCAAGATCTTTAGTGATACCTTCTTCAGAAATATGATTATTAATCCAGTACCAGTATAACCAAGGTTTTTTGTCTTCCGGAGGATTTTTAAAATCCTGCAATAATTGAGCTGTAGTTTTTGAATTTGCAGTTTCAGAATTTACCTGAGTTTTTTGACAGGCATGAAGCAGGTAAAACGTCATACAAATAATGGTCAAAGATGATAAAGTATGTTTATCAAAAGCTATTTTCATAGGGTCGATTTATTTTTTTAAAGCATTTTGAAGCTGGAGGTAACGTTTTCGTTTTGTCCTCAGAATTTCTGCATATTTTGGGTTATTGACCTGGTTAGTAGTTTCGTGTGGGTCGATATTCAGGTCATAGAGTTCTTCATAGTCGTACTCGGGATACATAATATATTTGAGATTGGGATTAATTACTGCTGTAGTTACAGGTAATTGTGGGCTTCCCATAAATGTGTGTTCATAAAAGAAGTCGGTTCGAGACTGGCGTTTTTCTTTATCCAGCAGATTCAAACCTTGCATAGCATCAGGTATTTTAAGACCTGCCAGTTTTAATATGGTTGGAGCAATGTCAATATTTAGAGCTATACTTTCAATTTTCTCGACTTTTTTTACATTTCGAGGGTCATAGATGAATAGAGGGACGCGTATGGACTCTTCATGAGCAAACCATTTGCCTGCGAGCCCATGTTCTCCCAAATACATCCCATTATCTCCCATAAAAATAATAATAGTGTTTTGGTCTAGGTTTTGTTCTTTTAATAAGCGGCTTAGATCGCCTACCAGATCGTCAACTCCGGTTATAAGACGATAATAATTTTTTACGCTTTCCTGATAGTTTTCTGGAGTATCAAAACGAAGTTTCCAGCGCTCCCGGGCGATGTTCTTTTCGCCTTTTAAAAAGAAAGGGAGTGAATCATAGTATCTGGGGGCCGCTGTTACCGGCTGTGGAATATGTACTTCACTATACAAATCACTATATTTCTTTTTGGGAATATAGTTTCTGGGATCACCGTCCTGGACGTGGGGAGCTTTAAAACTTACGGAAAGACAAAAAGGCTTATCTGATACTTCTTTAATAAACTCCTGAATTTTTGTTTTTACGAGATCTGTATAATGAATTGAGTCACCATTCCTGTCAACAGTCTCATAGTTGGGTTGTCCCAATGCAGATCCTGCCCAGTAATGAAACAAGGTGTCTGGTTGCTTACTGGGCATACCAATACCAAATTTGCCGATGAAGCCAGTACGGTATCCTGCTTCTTTAAGCAGGTATGGGTAGGTTTTTTGCAATGCTCCTGCGCTAAGCGGAGTATTAAAATTGTCAATCCCGTGCTGAGACATATATTGACCGGTTAGGATGCTAGCCCGGCTCACCATACAGATAGAAGTTGTAACGTAAGCATTTTTGAAAAAAAGAGAACGGCGGGCCAGGCTATCAAGATTTGGTGTTTTAATAATTGAATTCCCGGTAGCTCCAAGGGCATCCCAGCGCTGATCATCAGTAAGAAGAAATATAATGTTGGGTTGTGTCTGTCCTTTAAATGACGCTCCTTTGCGGGCAATAAAATACACACATAGAAGTAGGAACAGTATAGCAGAGAATACAAATTTCATTCGACATTTTGTAAAAAGAGTTTAAAAAGAAAGTTTTTTTTTAAAAGAATCATCCTGTACTGTACTGTACTTAACTTAAAACCTGACACTAAATAATGTGATATTGAAAACAATAAAAGTGTTTTTATAACATTTAATCAGCTTATTTGGCAAATTATTATTTAAAATGTAATGTCAAACAGGAGAGTACAGGATAGAGGTTGTAAAGTCGCTTGTTAATATTGTTTTAAAATCCGAAATCGTTATCGGAAATAACTACCGGGTTTATAAAACATTAAACAAATCAAACATGAAATTAAAACAACCTAAAATAATTTTAAAAAAATTACTGCTTTTGTGTTTTACATTTTTTATCGCCAATGTTTATTCTCAAGCACAAATTTCAGGAGTGGTTTCTAGTGTGGATGGTCAAATTCTTCCAGGAGTTAATGTGGTTGAAAAAGGCACTAGTAATGGTGTGGTAACTGATTTTGATGGGGCATTTCAAATTGAAACGCAATCTTCTAACGCGGTGCTTGTTTTCTCTTTTGTAGGCTTTGAAACACAGGAGCAAGCACTCAACGGCAGATCTGAACTTAATATCATTTTGGCTGAAGACGCTCAAAACCTACAGGAGGTTGTAGTTGTGGGTTATGGATCTACAAAAAAATCTGATGTTACCGGTGCAGTGAGTTCAGTGAGTAGCGAAGATTTGGAACAGGCTGTCTATAACAATGTTGATGATTTATTGCAAGGTAGGAGTGCTGGGGTACAAGTGACCTCGTCTTCAGGAGCTCCAGATGCAGGTGCTTCAATTAGGATAAGAGGAAATAACTCAATTTCAGGGAGCAATGCCCCCTTGTATGTTGTGGATGGAATACCAATAGCTGGAAGCCCCAATTTTAACCCGCAAGAAATAGAAAGTATAGAAATTTTGAAAGATGCTTCAGCAACTGCTATTTATGGTTCAAGAGGTGCAAATGGAGTAATACTGGTAAGCACAAAACGAGGTAAGGAAGGTAAAATCACTTTAAACCTAAGTGCCAGGACATCAATATCTGAAGTAATTCAAACTTACGACATGCTCAACGGCCAGCAATACGCTGAATTTAGGAATGAAGCGGTTTTAAACCTGAACCCCAATGCTGCAATACCTTTTACAAACCCAGAACAATATGCAGGGGAAGGTTTTAACTGGCAGGATGAAATTTTAAGAACAGGAATTCGAAATGAATATAGTATTAATGCTTCTGGAGGTAGTGAAAATATGAGATTTTTTATTTCAGGTAATTTGCTTGACGACAGGGGAATCTTAGAAGGATCAGATTTTAAAAGGGGAAGTTTGAGATTTAATGTAGATGCTGATGCATTTGATGACTTTCTCGATCTAAAATTTAGTTTAAATGGGACGCATAGCAAAAATAACAGGGCAATTACAGCAACAAGGGGTTTCCCGGCCTCAGGCGGCCCAATTTTCAACGCTCTTACCGCCGAACCTATAGTCCCATCCAGAGACTTTGCTGGGTTTACGGGTGAGGGTAACCAATTTTATAACCCCTATCTGGAAGTTACTGCAAAAGATGATCGTCAATTTATAACCGATTTGATAGCCAGTACAGAAGCGACTTTTCATTTTACTGATGCTTTATCCTACACTTTTAATGGAGGAATAAATTTCACAGATTTAAAAAGGGATATTTTTACACCTTCTAATGTTGGCTCTGGATTACAAACAAATGGTAGTGCAAGTACATCTAACAATAATGGGTACGACTATATAGTTAGTAATTATATCACTTACGCAGATATTTTTAATGAGGTACATGATCTTAATGCTACTGTAGGAATTGAGTACAGTGAATTTAATAACTATTCTACCAATGCAAATACACAGGATTTTGATGTTGAAGCTTTAGGTTCTGATGATCTTAGTATAGGGACCGGAGATGTAAATGTCAATTCATCAAGAAACTTAAGTGTTTTGCAGTCAGGATTTTTACGATTGAATTATGGTTTTGATGATCGTTACCTCTTCACTGCAACAATTAGAGCTGATGGTTCATCTAGATTTGCAGAAAATGAGAAGTGGGGGTATTTTCCTTCTGCTGCTTTTGTTTGGAAAGCATCTAATGAAGTTTTTTTAGAAGATAGTAAAGTAATTAATGACTTAAGGTTCAGAGCGACTTATGGTGCTGTTGGTAGTCAAGCTATCGCACCTTATCAATCACTTGCAAGGTATGGTACTACAATCTACGGTATAGGAAATCTGGCGACATTGGGATATATTCCTGCTAGTGTAGCTAACCCGAATTTGCGATGGGAAACAACAAAACAATTAGACTTAGGTTTTGAGCTTGGTATGTGGAATAACAGAGTGAGTTTAACCTTTGACTATTTTAAGAAAACAACGGAAGATCTTCTGCAAAATATTCAGATCCCAATTCAATCTGGTTTTGGAGGGGCTCTGGTCAATTTCGGAAGTATTGAAAATGAAGGGATAGAATTTGCTATTGACGCTTATCCGATAAGAAGTAATAATTTTTCTTGGAACACAGCTTTCAATTTCACCTCTTATAAAACAAAAGTTATAGAACTTGGAGGAGATGAGGAAATATTTGGTCCTGGGCTTGGTCAAAACGTTTTTGGGAACGGACATATTTACAGACCTGGTGATGAATTTGGATTATTTTATGGGCTGAATGCGATCGGTTTAATTCAGGAAAGTGATTTTGATGCTAACGGTAGTCCAACTTTTGCTGTTAGAAATAATGATACTCAACTTGGGCATTGGAAATTTGAGGATGTTGATGGGAATGGTGTAGTTAACAATGAGGATAGAAAAATAATAGGTAATCCCAACCCTGATTTTATTTTCGGTTGGAATAATGATTTCAGATATAAAAATCTATCTCTTAATATGTTTTGGCAAGGATCTATTGGTAATGATGTGTATAATACGATTGGTACGGCTATAAACTCAGGGTGGAACAATAACGAATCTTATAAAAATCAAACGGTTGATTGGTATCAGAACCGATGGACCCCGGAAAACCCTACAAATGATATACGCTATCCATCAATAAACAGTCCTTCTCCGCCGGTCGCAAACTATATGGTTGAAGATGGAAGTTATATACGCCTTAAAAACATAACTATAAGTTACACCATTCCTTTTGAAAGTAATTATCTTACTTCTTTACAGTTATCACTTATAGGTACAAACTTAATTACTATTACAGATTATACAGGATTCGATCCTGAAGTCAGCTCACTTGGAGCTAATACTCTGGCTCCGGGAGTAGATCTTGGAACTTATCCAAGACAAAGAGGATATACATTCGGACTAAATTTAAAATTCTAATAGAATATCAAATATTTATAAAGTCATGAAAAAACAGTTATTAATATTACTGGCAATATTTACATCCTTTTACGGTTGTGAGCCTCTAGATGAAGTTCCTTACTCTTTTCTCTCACCCGAAAATTTGTATCAGGATGAAGAAGATGTAGATGCTGCACTCTACGGCGTTTATTCCTCATTGAACAATGATAACAATGATTTATGGTATTTCTTATATACTTCAGGACCTGGTGAGAGCGTTGTGGTGAGGCTAAAAGGCGATGGTAACCAGGGAAGAGCATCTTCTTTAACTTTTCAGCCTGGTGATGCACTTGGAGTATGGTGGGCAAACTTTTATAGAGGGATAAATCGTGCAAACGCAGTTATCAATAACGCACAACGAGCGGGATTGTCTGATGAGTTGACCCAACAGAAAATCGCTGAGGCCAGATTCTTAAGAGGGTTCTTTTATTTCAATTTGGTAAAATGGTGGGGAGGAGTTCCTCTTCATTTAGAAGAAACTACAGATTTTTCGGATGAATCTGTTAAAAAACCCAGATCTTCAATTGAAGAAGTTTATGCCGCGATTATTGAAGATTTTCAATATGCAGAAAACAGACTTCCAGATCAATGGCCAGCATCTGCAAATGGTCGTGCAACTTCAGGCACCGTAAAATCTTTCTTGGGAAAAGTTTATTTAAATATGGCTGGTGAGCCCTTAAACCAAACGGATAAATATCAACTGGCTGCTGATAAATTGATGGAAGTAGTGAATAGCGAAAATTACACGTTACAGGAGAACTTCGTCGATATTTTTGAATTGGATAATGAATTCAATTCAGAAATTATTTTTGCCAGACCTGATATTCGAGAAACTGGAGCAGGAACGGTTTTAACTTTCTTTGCAGGGGTGCCTAACTCACCGTTTGCCAATAGGAACGGTCAATATCAATTTGGTTTTACAGAAGTATTCTACGATAGCTTTAACGAAGATGACGAAAGAAGGGATGTAACATTATTGTATTCATATATTGATGCAAGTGGCAGAGAAATTACCTACAATAGTCCCAATAACCCTCAACTTCCTTTTGGGGGGTATAACGATCCTAAAGGAATAGGTTTTGGTAAACTTAAAGATTCCCAAAATGATGTTTCAGCCTTTGCTCATGATAATGATATAATATATATGCGCTATGCTGATGTATTACTTATGCTAGCCGAAGCATTAAATGAAGTTGGTGAATCAGAAGATGCTTTAATTTATTTGAATAGTGTTAGGGAAAGAGCTGGGCTCGCAGCCTTGACAGAAACCGATCAGGATGAACTTTTAGAAATTATCAAGCAGGAACGAAAATGGGAATTAGCCGGGGAATATACAGAATATCCTGACTTACAAAGATGGGGGGATATTGAAGAATCATTGGTTATAAATGAAGATGCCATTTTATTTGGAACAGTATATAGCCCCACGATCGAATTATTACCGATCCCACAAAATCAATTAGATGCAAATGAAAATTTAACACAGAATCCTGGATATTAGTAGTTTCAAAACTATAAACCTTGAAGTTGATCAAAAAGGGTGAGCTTATTGAGTTTACCCTTTTTAGTAATTAAAAAAGATGAAGAAGTATTTTGTATTAGTTTTTCTATCAATAGTTGCCTCTTGTAAAAATAGCGAGGCAGAGCGAAATGATAAAAGTGAGAATGCAAAACCCAACTTACTTATTGTACTGTCAGATCAACACTCGTATGACATGCTGGGAACTTATGGTAATAAACAGATTATAAGTCCCAACCTCGATGCCTTTGCCAAGGAAGGAATACGTTTTAATAATGCTTTTTCTAATCAACCCGTCTGCACCCCTTTTAGAGGGATGATTATGAGTGGAATGCAACCCCTTAAAAATGGTGCTTTTATAAATGACGCCCCCTTGCTACCCAATAAGACGAAGCTTTTGGGACAAATTTTAAAAGAAAAGGGTTATCAAACCGCGTATATAGGCAAATGGCATTTGTTAGGAGGAGAGCGTGATCGACCAGTACCTGAAGGTGAATTGCGTTATGGATTTGATACACTACTTACTAATAATTGCCATGTAGATTTCAGACCAGGCCACGCGTTCTTCTGGAACGATCAGGGCGAAAAAGAATATTTTGATAAATGGGAAGTATATGGGCAGACAGATCAGGCTCTCGCTTATCTGGATTCTATAGATAAGTCAAAACCATTTGCATTGATCGTATCCTGGCATCCTCCACACGATTGGGGTAAGTTTAAAGGAGAAGACGGGAAGATGCACTACCGCTACGACACGATGGATGAGCTTATGGCTTTATATGACCGGGATAGTATTCAAATGCGTCCGGGTATAGAAGTTACTCCAGATCGAAAACGTATGTATCACGGCTATATGGCGATGGTGAGTGGTGTTGACAAAGCTTTTGGTCAATTAACTTCAAAGCTGGATGAACTGGGAATCGCCGAGAATACCCTGACTCTATTTTCTGCAGATCACGGGGATATGCTGGAGTCGCACGATGCCATCTTACCTAAACAGTATCCTCACGATTATTCCAATCATATCCCGTTATTAATGCGCTTTCCCAAAAAGCTAAAGCCAGATACAGATACGAATTTGCTTTTTGGGGCACTGGACATTATGCCAACTATTTTGGGCCTCATGAATATAGAAACCGATCAGGAGTATGACGGCAAGGATCTTTCAGGGGCTATTGTAAACGGCAAGGATGATGTGGTTGACTATGTGCCCTTATGGTTGTACAGAAGGGGAGTGGCAAATAATAATAACTGGAGAGGCGTTGTAACCAAAGACTTTACTTTTGCGATGGGGCGCGGCAAGGATTCTATACCACTTACCAATGTCTTATACGACCGGAATAACGATCCCTACCAGCTCAATAATTTGTTTTATGACGAAAACTACCGAGCAAAACGAGACAGTCTTGAACAACTTACCCGTAGCTGGATGAAAACATACAACGATGCCTTTTATGGGGCCGAAGAATTTACCAAGATCAGGCCGGCGGAAACCTGGATGTATAACTATACTAAAAGTCCGTACGAATTATTTTCCGGGCGTGAGAAAGCAATGCATTAATATGTAAGAAAATCTGAAATTCCTGTTTCAGGTTTTTTGTGCTTGATTTTAAGGTTGAAATCTTTTAAACGTCTAGTTAATTAAATTTTTAAAAGGGGTTTTTCGAACTTCGTTTTTGGGTTGATATTCCGGGTTTAAATGCGGAAAATATCTGGGCTCGACATTTTGGTTTAACCATAATTTTAAATCCTGAAACAAGGTTTGTGCACGCCGAGGTTCAATTTCGGCCAAATCGTTTTTTTCAAAAGGATCCTGTTCTAAATTGTATAGGTGTAACCGCCCATACCAGTCAAATATCAATTTATAATCGCCTTGGCGCACAGCAGAGTGCGGAGTAAGCGGTAGTTTGTCATAAGGACTGTTATAAATAACATTAAAAGGATAGTGCCAGTAATGAGTCTTTTTGGGATAAGTGTTTTCAGAGTTGTCAGGATCTTTTAATAGCCCCCAGATACTTTTTCCGTCAATTTCATTTAGGTTCGGGATTGGTTGTTGAGCCACTTCAAGTAAGGTTGGGAATATATCGGTAACATCTACTGGTATGTTTACCCACTGATCGGCAGGGATGTGATTTTTCCACCTAAAAATCAATGGGACTCTTATGCCTCCCTCATTCAGCATTGCTTTCCCACCTAAAAATGGAGCATTGTCTGTACCATCGTTTTTTGGCGTAAGCTTAGAATCAATCCCACCATTGTCTGACATAAAAATGACTAAAGTATTTTCTTCAAGCCGGGTTTCTTTCAGCTTTTGCAGAATTGCTCCCAAAGAGCGATCCATACTTTTAATCATAGCGGCATAAATGGGATCTTTATGATTATTCCAGCCCCGGTTTTCTTTAAACTTAAAATGCTCAATATCTCCCTTTTTAGCTTGATAGGGAGAGTGCACTGCAAAGTGTGAGAAATAAAGTAAAAATGGTTTTTTCTCTGTTTTTGCCTGTTGCCGGTCAATGAAATTCAAAGCTTGTGTGGTAAGATCATCGGTAAGATAGTCTTTGCCGGTATCAAATCCTGAATCACCAATCTCCCAAAACTCCTGTGGTATTTTTGGGAATGCCTGTGTTGACGTGTTGTCCCAGCTTTGTCGCCAGTTAAAATAAGCCGAGCCACCACCATCAAAATAAGCTAAAGTTTTAAACCCATTGTCAGCAGGCTGATATCCTGCAGCTCCAAAGCCGCCTATATGCCACTTACCTATAAAAGCCGAAGTATAGGAGCTAAGTGCTTCTGCAAACGTGGTTTCATCCTTGCCATCGTCTATTAAAGTCCCGGTAGGAAGGGCAGAGTTTGAGGTGGCATTTTGCCAGGCTTGTTCGATGTTTATATTATCTTCGTGAGCTAAAACATCATGGGCATATTTCCCTTCCGGCACCGGCAGTTTCTGATTGTAATAAGTGGGCCTAAGTGGCATTGCAGTTGTAAAACCCAAACGCGCGGCATATTTACCAGTAAGTATGCTGGCTCGGGTGGGAGAACATAAAGGGTTGGCGTAGGCTTGTGAAAAAGCCGTACCTTCTGCTATTAACCGATCCAGATTTGGAGTCTCATAAAACATCTGAGCTGTATCAACTTCTGTAAAATGATGAGCATAGGCCTGAGCATCTACGATACCAAAATCATCTGCCAGTATTAAAATTATATTTGGTTGCTGATTATTGGTATTTGTTTTTTGTTCTTTCCGGGGATCGCCAGTATTGCGACACGAAATAAATAAGATTAGAAAATAGAAGAGGAAATAAAGCTTTGCTTTCATTCTGTTATAGGTTTTTCGTAGCGTATTTCATCCCAGTCTTTAATACCAATTAACTCTTTATAAGGCTCAAAAACGGTATTCTCTTTTGGAGTATCAAACGCTTGATAGACAAACCAAACAGGCTTTTTTGCTCCAGGTTTTTCCTCGTCATCAGGAAATCGCCTTAAGCCAATACGCAGTCCGCCTTCTTTACGATTGTCTTGCCAGTTATGATACTGAAATCCTTTAATAGCATTTAAATACTTGATTTTTTTTAGAGCATAAGCCATGCCGGCAGCCTGTTCCTGGAGATCCTGATTAGAGTATGTTGGCGAATTGGTTCCGTTTTCGGAGAGATAGACAAGTCGAGTCTTTCCTTTGTATAGCATTTCAGGGCGTTTGACCCAAGATGCCAAGACTTCTATATTTTTAAATGTAATTAGCGGAGTATTAAAATCAAAACTAACTTTTTTATCGAGCCAGGTTTTAGGTTCCCGCAATGATTCGGGGTAGGGATGTTGTGCGATAGCCCACTCAAAATTTCCTTCGGCATTAGAGTATTTCACAAGGAGATTCAAAATATCTTTTGAATGATAAAACATTTTATTTGATGTCCAGTTCCAGTAATGTGTAAGTGATATAAATACCTGAGCATTGGGATTATATTTGCGTGCAATGAGATAAGTAAGGCGCATGGACTTATGATATAAATCCATAAATACGGTATTGGTCTTATCTCCTGCATTTGTCCAAACCCAACCGGCGTCTACCTCATTGTGAATAATATAATGGTGTATGCGCCCAAATTTTCCATCTGGTCTACTATACCGCTTAGCGAGGAAATCGTTAATCGCACTGTAATAGATTATCCCTTCACGATTAGTAACATCTGGCATTGCATAAATACCAGCAGGGTCGCAGTCTGGATGTTGTAATATTTCACCAATTTTTTTATCAGGAGACTGTGAAGCTTTGGCCACAAGTAAAATCGCAGATACTTCAATATTTTGCGAGAATGCTTTTTGAAGTGTGCGATCGTATTTCTCAAGTTGTACTTTGTTTACGTAATATGTTTTTCCAAGATAATCAAATGGAAGGTTTTCTGGAGATGGCTCTGATCTAAAAAGAGCATTAATCCAAATATTAACGGTTATGCTACCAATCCCAAGATCGTTGAGATCTGTAGTCGGAGCTTGCCTATCTGCACTGTAACCACCTAGTCCTTTAATTGTGGAAGGGTTTACGTACGGGTAAGTATTTTGAGGCACGACCGAATCTGTATAGTGTGCATGAGAAACCGGAATTTCTTTTTTTGTGTCCATTAGAATCCAGCGGGAGAGTAACCTATCCTTAAGCAGTCCATCTATAGTAACAAAGCGAGGGATTTTGACTTTAAAAACCTTGTCCTTTGGTATGATTTTTTTTGTGAAATTACCTTTTTTTGAATCAGTAATATTTTGATGTAAAGGGATTTCTGTCAAGAGAACAGATGCTCTATCAGGGATTTCCCCCGTGATTTCTATAAAATCCTCTTTGGCGAGTATTTGTGTAATTTGAATATCATACTTAGTATTGAGATAGCTTTCGATCTCAGATTTTAATTGAAGTTCCTCCTCTTTTTTAGCTTGTTTTTGCGCCTCAATTGCTTTTTCACGCTCAGATTTCTTCCGTATTTGAAGCTTCCGTATTTGAATAGTTAAACCCGAAACTGTGCCAAAATCGAAACGTAAAGAATCACCTTTTTTACCCCAATTATTGAGCTTTTCTGAAAGATCAACAGTTAGAGGAACCCAGCCCTCTGTTGAGCCAATATCCCGAAGAGTTACTGGTTCATCTCCTGTACTGATAGGGAAGGTGTAAACTTGTATGATATCTAAACCTGTTGGACAGAAATACTCAAATGAGAGTTGATTTTGATTTGGTTTGAGCGTTTCGGCAAGTGGAAGTGAAATAATATAGGGGTCATCACCGGTAGTTACTAGCTCGTAACCAGACTTAGTTTGTAGAGCGGTTAGATTATTTACCTGTTTTATGTTAAGTTTTAAAAGTTGCTCGGATTCTTGCGACCATGCGAAATGCAGGACAAGGCTCATCGCAACACAGAGTAAACTACGCATCATGATTTTTTGCATTTCTCTAAAAATATTGAATGTGTGTCGTTATGGTATCCTGTGCTGTACTGTTAAATCAAACAGAATTACATTTTATGGGATTCAATATATGCTAATGCACTGTTCTTATTTAATATGTTGCAGCTTTTCTCTCAATGTATCTATCCTCATTTACCAGTCAAAACCCATCGGATGTTAGTTATAACTTGGTATTTTTTTTCTTTTAGTATTAGATATAATTCTTTGTCTATTTTATGAAGAAATTTGATGGATTCTGTTCTTAGTAATACTTGATGTAGAACTGTATTGATGCTAGGTACTTGCATCTTGGTTTTAAATAAAAATACCGATGCATTTAAGTTCTCCATTGAGATCAGAAAAAGCGTATAGACTACCAGCCTGATAGAGAACCTTAATTGGAAGCTCAGATAATACACCAAAACACTCCTTCCCAACTGACGGTGCAGTGATGAAATCCGTATATCTGGCGGTAAGGGAGGCGGCTTAAAAATAGTCAATGCTCTTAAGGAACTGGGGCATAATCCTAAATCAGTTCCTGACAATCTATGAAAAGAGGACCCTACTTTAAACAAGTCAAACCCCCGTTATTAGTAAATTACACGGTTAATAGGACAGTGTCTTTATAACATCCAAGATTTCTATAAATAAACTGTGTATTTTAAAATGGGCTCAATAAAATGTAGCAATAGTTCCAGGTTCTAAGACAATTTCACCCTTATCGTTTAATTTTATAATACTTTTCTCTTTATACTGGCTCACAACTTCCATTTGAGAGATGTTTTTAAATTCAGTTAAATTAATTTTTTTGGGGCTAATATCTCGGTTTAAAACAATAACTGTGGTTTCATCTCCCCGTTGATAAGCACTTACAAGAAGATTTTCATCTGATGACGATATTTGAATTCTTTCATAATCCTGATGTAAATGTTTGCTAAAAGCACCAAAAATTCTCAGTTGAAAGGAAGAAGCCTTAGGGTTTTCCATACTTTCATCAAAGGCAAATAAACTTCTTGATGCGCTAAAGCTGGGCTGGGTGTTATTGATTAATAACCAGCAATACATTAAGGAGATGGCATTTAAATCAACCATATTTTTATGGTATAGTTCACCCATTAAAAAAGCCACTCTATAGCTACCAGATTGATAATTTCCATTATTTATACAAAGTTCTGTTGAAATAAATGGTTTTGCGGGCTGGCCGTTATGCGAGTTGTGCCATTTCTCAATCACTTCGTCATACCCATCTGGATTTAAAAAGTAGTTTTGATAATCGTAAAGATTTGATGCCGAATAATCAATGGCTTCCCACACTTTGGTTTTTTCAGTAAAAGCATCTAATGCTTTTATACCATTTACTAACCTGTTGCTATTGTGCATATGAATTTTTACATAGTCAAAGCCATTTTTATCTAGGGCTTCTCTCAATTCTAAGGTTAGTTTTTGCCAAACTTCTGGCGACTGGCTCACTTCATTTTGTATGCCTAAAATTTTTGGAGCTTTACCAGTTTTTTGTTTGGCCGTCTTGCAATAATTAACCATTGCCTCAGTATACTTTTCATAATTTGGTTCTTTTTGAGAATTATATACCATCCAGTCTGGAAGGCGCCAAAATTCAAAAACAACAAAGCCTCCCATATCTTGAATTTTAGCATTATAATCAAAATCAGATATTTCTCCGTTAGGGAAGTTATCCCCATAATAATGAGGTGTGGCATCATCTAAACTGTCCCAGTTGCTAAAGTCCTGATTCAATTTAGATCCAATGGGATATTCTCTTTGTATGAGAAGGTTATACTCCCTAATATAATCCCACCATTTTTTCTTGCCGTCTTCGCTTAATAGGTTATAAGCCACCGGGGATGTAATACCTCCAAAACCTAAAATTTTTTGATATTTTTTTGATTCATTTATTTTTAAATTGACGGTCTGAGCTTTGGGTACCTGCATAGAGCCGCAAACATCCATATCAGTGCCTTCAACCATTAACTGGTGTTGAGATAAATCTAATTGTGTACTCTGCTCAACAATTAATTTGTCATTAACAACTAGTTTTAGCCCTAGACTATGATTGATTTCAAGAGTAATAGATTTAACTTCTTCATCAAAGCTTGTTTTGAAAGTGGTGAATTGACTTTCAGGATATCTGGAGTTTGAAACGTTACTGTTTTGTAATTTAGTTAGACCAAAAGAGTCGTAATAACGCTGTTCTAGATAGATGGAATCCTTATTAATAGCTACAGTTATACCCCCATCAGATCCGGTAAATATCCATTTGAGTTTAGAAGTCTTAAACTCTGACTTTGTTAGTTCAATCTTACGTTTGAAAAAAGCAGGAAGTAGTTCGTCAAAATAGATACCTGATATTGTGGCAACCCCTTTGCTACCCCAGATGTTATCTACATCACCCTCATTATTGAGACAAAAGCTTTTAATATTTTTAAAAGAATCTGTTAATGACTGGGCGTTTAATACTCCTGTTAGGGTGATACTCAAAAACAGCAGCAAAAAAGTTGAGTTGTTCTTATTCATATATTTTAAATTTAAAATCATTTGAACTTACTTATAACTGGCAGTAAAGATTAGTTGAGCAATGCTTCATCAAAATAGTTTTTCGTATTATAATAACTAATATCCTGAATGATTTTTCCTAGCCACTTCTCATCAGCAGGTAACTATCCATTTTGCACATCATTACTTATCAAATTACATAAAATTCGTCTGAAATATTCATGTTTAGGGAATGATATAAAGCTTCTCGAGTCTGTAAGCATACCTGTAAAACAACTCAATAACCCCATGTTGGTTTATAGTTTTATATAGCATAGGTGATTCAATGCAACCGGGAGCGATTGTGTTAATCCTAATATTGTCAACTGCCAGTTGAGAAACCATACTTCCCCTTAAACCTATTATTGATGTTTTTGCTGTAGAATAAACCACTACCTGTTTCATACCCATAACGGCAGTCATTGAACGAATAAGTAAAATGATCCCGTGTTTTCTTTCAATCATTTTTCTGGAAAACGCTCTGGTTAGGGCAAAAACCATGCATTAACCTCTTTTTGTCATTTTATATCCATTTGTCAAATCGGGGGTAATTAGCCTAAAAACCTATCAAAAATGGAATTTAAATTGAAGGTGCCTATGCTATGACAAATATCTAAAGCTCGAAGCAGATAATCTTAAATTAAATTTTACATTACTTGCTTTAACTGTAATTTTTTTCAACCATAGGTCTTATAACCAAATCATCTACGCAGGTTTTCTCATCATATTTTAGTACAGAAATGATGGCGTCTGCAACTGTTTCAGGCTTCAGATACTGAGGTTTTGAAGCTTCCCGAAAAGCTGTGTCAACACCACCCGGATAAACAGAGCAAACTCGTTTATTCTGGTCGCGTACTTCTTTTCTAAAAACTTTTATTAAAGCATCAAAGCCGGCTTTTGAGGCGGTATAGGCGCTTATTCCTTCATTTGAAAAATTGCAGACCGTTGAAAGCACATTTATAAATAACCCAGGATTTGCTACACGCATACGCTTATAAACCTCCCGCATAAAGATAAAAGGGGCAACCAGGTTTATTTTGAGCATCCATTCTAAATCACTTGTTTTGAGATTGGCAACTGAATCGCGTGAAGAATTTAGTCCCGCACAGTTGATAAGCACATCAAACTCGCCCCAAGTATGTGTCGCTCTGTCTACGAAATCCACAATGTCGTCTTCTATGGAGACGTCAAACGTATCAAAAAATAAATTTTCTTCTTTAGCAGTAATTTCTTCAAGTAGCGTGGTCATTTTTACCGACGATCTTCCGCAAAAAGCTACCAGGGCACCCTGGTCAAGCAATTTTAAGGTTAAGCACTTTCCAATTCCGGAAGTAGCACCGGTAATCATAATTTTTTTACCGCTTATTGTGTTCATACTTACTCGTCTTGTATCTAGCTAAAAATGCTTTTAATTTCAGCTATTATTAAATGAAGGAGATCATTAATTTTTGCTAAAAATGAGATATACTATTCACGTAGTACTTTTTCTATTCTCTTTCGCTCAAATTTAACATCATAATCAGGATTCTTAACTGTCGGAATGGGAGCTTTTACCTGATTTCTCCAGACTTTTAAGTTTTGCAGTAAGGTATTTGTTTTCTCCGGATAGGCCTCAGCCAAATTTTTATTTTCTCCCGGATCACTTTTAAGATTGTATAATTCAAGACCCCCATCTTCGAAATATTGATGTAATTTCCAATCTCCCTCAATTAGTACTGAACCCGGCCGTGTTCTAAATAAGGGGTCTCTGCCCTGATCGCTTTGTTCACTATAAGCTTGTAAATAGATGGGAAAATGAAAATATAATGGCCGCTGCGCAATAGTTTTTCCTTTTAATACCGGTAAAATAGAATTGCCGTCTAGCATTTTGCCCGCGGTATTTGCCTGAGTGATTTCTAATAGGGTTGGATAAATATCCAGATTTGTTATTGGCGTGTCAGTTGTAGAACCAGGTTTTATATGACCGGGCCAGCTAAAAATAAAAGGCACGCGTATACCTCCTTCATAGTAGCTTCCTTTTCCGGCTCTTAGAGGATCTTGATTGCTGATTTTTCGAATTCCGCCATTGTCTGAAGTGAAAATAACCAAAGTGTTTTGATCTAATCCGGTTTTTTTAAGATAGGTTAAAAGTTTACCAATATTGGTGTCTGTAGTTTCAACCATTCCTGCATATGTGGCGTTATTTTGCAATTCATTTCCCTTCTTTGAGGTGTATTTCTCCTCCAATTCCGGAAAAGTCATAAGGGGTTGGTGAACGGCATAAAAGGGCAAATAAATAAAAAATGGCTTTCCACTTTTGTAACTTTTGAGGTAAGAAAGTACTTCAGAGGTCAGTCTGTCTGTTAGGTTTTCACCTTCGGGCCCGTCCTCAAGAGCAGGTACACTCCACGGTGAGAAATAACCACCTCTTCCCGGAGAACCATTTAAACCACCTCCTACATTAATATCAAATCCCTGGGTGCGGGGGTCTTTACCCAAATGCCATTTCCCAAAGGTTGCCGTGCTGTATCCTGCGCTCTTTAGCATTTCAGCCATTGTAACGATTGAATCTGCAAGAATTTCGGTATTTACCGTAGGGATTAATTTTCTTAATCTCGTATCTCCACGCTCAGAAGTACCCACGGTATAAATGCCGTGTTTAGGTGTATTCATGCCACTTAAGAGGCAAGCCCGGCTCGGGGCGCAGTTTGCCGCACCTGCATAGCCATGTGTAAAAACTATTCCACTTTTAGCCAGAGAATCAATGTTAGGTGTTTCATAAAATGTGCTGCCATAAACAGCGGTATCTTTATATCCTAAATCATCTGTATTGATGTAGATGATATTCGGTTTTTGTGAGGTTGCGTCCTGTGATTGATTGGTTTTACAACTCAGTACACAAATCGAAAGAAATAGAAGAATTAAGGTTTTCATAAACTACAGCTTGATAGGAAGTATATAATAAGTATAATTCATTTCCTTAGCAGGAATCTGATACTGGTCGTGAGGTTGAGCACCCCAGCTGGTGTCTCCTCCTACACCCATTTGTACTTTATCAATATTTACGGTTACTAAATCTCTTTGAATTATATCAGTAGTATGGCGTTGCCGTTTTTCTTCTCCGGCATCAAAATCTGAGTTATATTGATGACGGGCATTAAAACCAATCAATTCTTTACCGCCAATCTTGATACCATTACCAGCCTGATTTGTGAAATTAACCCAGCGAATATCAGTTCGGTAGCCGTTTTCCTGAGGTCTTACGTAGGGAAAATACAACTCCTCCACTGTGGCTTTATAATTGCCTACAAAAGCAGCAGTTTTACGGTCACTGTAATTCTCATGTGGTCCGCGACCGTACCAGTTTACCTGGTTATACTGCTTTTGAAGTACAAAGGTATTGCCGAAACGTGGCATATTTGAGAGTTCTTTTTGTACATCTTCAAGCGAGCTGCTAATTTCAATTAAACCTGAACCATAAATAGTGTAGGTAATCGCTATTTTCGCCATATTATCGGGTAAATCATAAACGGTTTTAACCTCAACACGAGTGGGTTTTTGGGTATCCGTTTCTGTAGAGTTAATTGGGGTGTTATCTTCTTTTATTGTAAAGGAATTTAATGTTTGTTTGTTTGTCGCATTTTTCCAGGCACCGAATTTTTTCGGCATCTTAAAGCCAAAATCATTATCGGTTGTTCCACGCCAGAAATTAGGTTTTACGCCCTGAAGTAAAAGATTACCCTGGCCATAATCAAGGCTTGTGAGCGCTCCAGAGATACTGTCAAAAACCGCTTCAACGAAGGTCGACTTCAAATGAAGGAAGTTTTTTTCTCTTGAAATATTTAAAACGTCACTTGTTTTATTTTTAAATGGAGAAGTGTATGTGCCAAAAATAAACTCAGCAGCTGCCAGTTGTGAACCCTTTTCTATCAAGGGAAGGTCGCTGTTTGTATGCGCATAAAATTGAATTTGATACTCACCGCCTTTAGTATCAATATAGGGTGTTTTTACTTTTAAGGTAGTGCTTTGCTGGGGTTCCAGGGAAACCGGTTCCAGATCACCATTTGCGATTTTTTCTCCTTCTTTGAAGAGTGTCCAACTCAGATCAAACTTGTTCAGGTTTGTGAAAAAATAGTCGTTTTTTAAATTTAGCTTTCCGGTTTGCGGATTAAAGTCTTTGAATTTGATGTTTTGATAAACTTTTTTGAGCTCTGCAAGCCCGGGGTGTGGGGAACGGTCTGCATTAACAATACCATTTATACAAAAATTACCGTCATTCTGGAGATTCTGGGCTCCAAAATCTCCTCCATACCCCCAGTATTTTTCTCCATCTTCTGTTTGAGTGAGTAATCCCTGATCTACCCAGTCCCAGATGAAACCTCCCTGAGCATTATCGTATTTCTCAATAACGTCCCAGTACTCCTGAAAGTTACCCAGGCTGTTGCCCATAGCGTGTGCATATTCGCATAATATAAGCGGTCGATCCGGGTTGTCTTCTAGATATTTAATCATAGCCGGTATGCGCATGTACATCGGTACTTTAATATCTGTATTAAAGTGACTGCGTACACCTTCATATTGTACCGGTCTTGTTGCATCTTTTGATTTAAGCCATTCATACGTTGCAACAAAGTTAGCACCGTTACCTGCTTCATTTCCCAATGACCAGGTTATAATAGAAGGGTGGTTCTTATCACGTTCAAACATTCTTTTTGTTCGATCCAGATGCATTTCTTTCCATTCGGGTAAAAAAGCAGGATGTACATCTTGCACTTCTTGTTTCGCATTGATGGGGACAGTACCCATTCCATGGGTTTCAATATTGGTTTCATCTATAACGTACAAACCATACTCATCACATAAATCATAGAAAAAGGGATTTTTTGGGTAATGACTGCAGCGTATGGCATTCACATTATTTGCTTTCATCAGTTTGAGGTCTTTAAGTGTAAGTTCCTCACTTACCACGTGACCGGTGCTCTCATCATGGTCGTGCAGATTCACGCCTTTGATGAGCACCGGCTTCCCGTTCACTAAAAACTGTTTATTTTCTATCCTGATGTTTCTAAAACCTACTTGAAGCGCAGTTGCCTGTATGTTTTGTTGATCATCATTAGTAAGTGTAATGACCGTTTTGTACAAATTGGGGGTTTCTGCTGTCCAGGGCCTAGCGTCTGGTACTTCGCCTTTAAAGGAAACGGTCTGAATTCCCGGAGTTATCTTTATTTTCTTACTGAAATTGAGGACTTTTTGATCACCATCTACCAGTTGCACGTCAATTTGGCGATTTGCCGTTTTTTGAGAACTGTTTTTAATTTCTAAATCTAAAGAGAATGCTCCGTCTTGATAGTTATTCACTAAATCACTACCAATGCGGAGGTCGTGAATTGCGATCTGGTCTTGAGCATGTAAATATACGTCCCGTTCAATACCGCTAAGCCTCCAGAAGTCCTGATCTTCCATATAACTGGCATCTGACCACCTAAGAATTTGAACTGCCAGCTGATTATCTCCTTTTTTTATTTTCGAAGTGATATTAAATTCTGCCGGGGTTTTACTACCTTCATTATAGCCAATTTTCTCCCCGTTGAGATACACATACATCGCCCCACTCACTCCTGCAAAATGCAGGTAAATATCTTTTTCAGACCAATTTTCCGGAACGGAGAAATTACGCCGATAGGTTCCCACATTATTCATTGCGTGAGGGATAAAGGGTGGGTTTTTCGGAAAAACATATTTAACATTGGTATAAATAGGAAGTCCAAAACCTTTCATTTCCCAATTAGAGGGTACTTCAATTTGATCCCAACCTGCAGTGCTAAAATCTTCTTTGTAATAATTAACAGGTCTGGCCTGTACACTATCAGCATAATAAAAATCCCAGGTACCGTTAAGCGATTGGTAAAATGAAGAATTTTTCCAGCCTTTTTGATCAAGTGCCTCATCGGTAGAATCATAATGATAAAAAGTTGCTCTTGGTTCTTCCCGATTTATTTGGAAAATCTCTGGATTTTCCCATTCCGGATTTTCCCAGAGATCTGCAATATAAATGGGCCTTTCGGTTTTTTGAGATTCTGTACACCCTAAGGTGATAGTATAAATTAGAATGATGAAGAGGTTTTTGTAATCTACTTTCATGTCGGTTTTATTCCTTGTAATTTATTGGGCTGTCTTTTGTGGTTTCCTATGTATGATGTTAAGTTTAAATTTTAGTATTGAATGTAAACCCTGTTGTACAGCTGTCTAAAAGACAACTGTCAAACAGGGAAAAAACTAAACTAAATACATACACCTATTACTTGAACATAATCTTGTTAAAGATCTCTGAGACCTATTTGATGCTTCATTAAAGTTTTAACAAGAACTTTTCAAGTTTATCCAAAATTGGGTTTTTCTAATAAAACACTTAGGGTGCATTTTGATAAAAAAGGGGTAGTAAATGAATCAATGTGTTATTTTTTGACCTGTAGAAGCCGCAAAGCCGGATGTTTCTGTGGCAAGCTAATTAAAGGCAATAAAAACAGGCTTTTAATGTAATCGGTGATACCTTCTATTGGATTTAGTACTGTTTAAGTAATAAGTCGATGATAAACTCGATAAGTGTGATTATCACATAAATCTTTTTAAAAAACGAATAGATGGCTTGCTTGAAAAATTTGATTTAATTTAATAATTTAGTCTTCCGTTTTGCGCTTTTAACTCCACTGACTTTTCTACCAAAAAAATCAAAACTTCTGTAAAATATAGAGGTAATTACAATCGATGAAAATTCATCTAAGCTAATTTGCGTAAATATTTATGAATTTCCCCCTACTTCTCAAACGTTTTCAACTTCAGGCCTCTTTGCTTGTATTATTAATATGCTCTTCTTCTCATACCATTTTCGGGCAAGAGGTGATTCATCAACTTTCGGTTAATGAAGGGTTAAGTCATAGTGATGTTACTTGTTTAGCCCAAGATAAATCCGGATTTATATGGATGGGATCTAATAATGGTCTTAACCGGTATAATGGGTATGATTTCAAAATATTTAAAAATGATTTAAACGACGAGAACAGTCTGGTTAACAGTCGCATAAAATCAGTATTCTGCGATTCAATCAACCGAATTTGGATCGCGACAGAAACTAATGCTATTTCTTATTTGAACCAGCGTAGCCGTTTGTTTCACAAAATTCCGGTTAATGATGATTCGTTTCAATTAGCCACCCAGTTTACCCAAGATGAAGAAGGTGTAATTTGGTTCTCTGGGGACAATAAGAAATTGTATCGTACAAGAGAAAGTAATGATGGACTAAAGGTTGCTAAAGAAAGTATTACTTTTCCCAGTGGAATTTTGGAGATCAAAGCCTATAATTCGTATATCTGGGTTTGTACAAACTCTGATGGATTATGGCGGGTAGATACTAAAACTCAACAGGCCGAACGTCTAAGTACCGCACCTTTTAGAAATCCCTATTCGCTAACGATGACAGAAGAGGCCCTCTTGGTGGTCACATCAAACGGGATTTTTAGTATTAATAAAAACCTTGAAATTGAACACATTTTCAAATCTCAACTTGGTTTTGTAAGTAATTTTGTCGTTGATTTTGAAAATAATATCTGGGTAGCATTGCATAATAAGGGAGTGCTTCTGCTAGAGCAGGATATTTCGGGATTATACCAGATTACTTCACATTTTGGAACGGGAAACTTTTTAAATACTAACCGCATCAATGAGTTAATGATTGATTCATTTGATGTTTTGTGGATAGGCACCTCGGGCGGTGGCGCTTATTACATAGATCTTAGGGCTAAACCATTTATTACGATTGACCGTAGCACCAGCAATATTCCGGATAATTATATAACAGCTTTTTACGAAAATAAAACACACTATTGGATAGGAACACGTAATGGATTGCTGGAATACGATAAAAGGGATCAATCTTCATTTGTTAAAACAGAAGATCATATTTCAAATATTTACGAAGATTATAAAGGTGAATTATGGGTGTCAAAAAGAATGAATGGTCTCTGGCATTTTAAAGGAGATCAACTTATACAAGTTTATGATAAGTCCTCTACTGCACAATTTGGCAGTAGTGAAATTATGGGAGTGGAAGGAGACTCTTATGGTAGGTTATGGGTTTTAACTAATGACGATGGGATTTATATCTTAGATATAAATACTGGAGAAGTTCTTCAACATTTAAATACCGAAAACGTTTTACCTACCAATAATTTTAATTTCATATATGCTGATCCTCAACTAAAGCATACAATGTGGCTGGCAACTCGCAGTAAAGGACTGGTAAAACTCACGCTGGAAGACTCTTCAAAGTATGCTGTACAAACCTACAGTTTTGATCCAGACGATTCCAATTCTATCGGTTCAGATTATATCTGGCCTATTCTACGTTCTAAGAAAGGTGTACTATGGGTAGGAACTATTGGAGGAGGGCTTAATGAATTGGTCGAATCTACTGCAGGTAATTATTTTAAACGCTATACTGCTCAGGATGGTCTGCCCGATAACGATGTAGAATCTATTCTGGAAGATGGTACAGGTGATTTATGGATAGGGGGGAAAGGATTAACAAAATTTAATCCTGAAATTGAACATTTTATCGCTTTCGATTTCAGAGATGGTTTACAGTCTAATTCATTTAAAATTGGTGCCGCATATAAAAATGAACAGGGTATTCTATACTTTGGAGGTATAAATGGACTAACCTATTTCAATCCTCGTTTAATTGTTCCTAATCCATACAAACCTAAGCTGGTTTTAGAGGACCTTAAAATCCTTAATAAGTCTGTTAAGGTAGGTGAGCGCATTAACAGTAGGGTTTTGTTAGAAAAAAGCCTCAATTATACAAATAAACTCGAGTTTAAGTCTAAAGAAAATGAGTTTACTCTTGAGCTTTTAGGTCTCCATTACAGCAACCCTGAAAAAAATAAGTATGCCTATCTACTGGATGGTTATATGGATGAATGGGTAGAACTCAGCGCTTCTGAGCGAAAGATTACTTTTGCCAATTTACCTGCTGGAGATTACATCCTGAAAGCAAAAACAGCAAACAGTGATGGAGTTTGGAGTGATGTTAGAGATCTAAAAATTCATATTTTACCTCCGTGGTGGGCTTCCTGGTGGGCTTATGTTATTTACATCAGTCTTATTCTGGGTGCCCTTTATATGTATACTCTATTTGTAAAACGACAGTCAAAACTTAAAAACGATCTAATTATTGCGGAAAAAGAGATGAATCTCAATGAAGAGAAAATTCAATTTTTCACAAGTATGTCACACGAGATCAGGACTCCGCTGACTCTTATTTCAAATCCTCTAGACGATATAATTGAAAAGGAAGCCGAGCAAAAAAGGTATCTGGACAAATTAATTCTTATTCGTAAAAATGTGAATCGCTTATTAAACCTTTCCAATCAATTACTTGATTTCAGAAAGATGGAAAGTGGTAATACAAAGCTTAATGTAGCAGAAGGAAATATCTCAAATTTCAGCAAAGAGATTTATAGTTTTTTTCTCAATCTGGCCGAAGAAAGGAATATTGAATATACCTACAACAGTATCCCTGATGCTATTAAACTAACCTTTGACAGGCATAATTTTGAGATTATACTGACAAACCTTATCTCAAATGCATTTAAATATACACCTGCAAACGGTAAAATAAGTGTGAAACTTAAAGCTGTTGGGAAGGACAGCTTGCCCGCAGTCTTTAAAAAGTATAAGGGGTATACTAAACTTCAGGAAAATTATTTAGAACTATGTGTTGAAGACAACGGCATTGGGATGTCACCTGAAGTTGTTAAGTGTATCTTTGATCGGTATTATCAGGTGAAAAATGTTAATACTCTTTCCATTCACGGTACAGGAATAGGTCTTTCTCTGGTAAAGGGTCTGGTTAAATTGCATAGCGGTGAGATTTATGTAGAGAGTACGGAAGGGAAAGGGTCTAAATTTGTACTTTACATTCCTTTTGGTCAACAGCACTTTGAAGAAAGTGAACTTTTAAAAGATTTTAAGAAGAGTGATCATAAATCATTCTATTCAGATCATTTTCCGAGCTATTTAGATAAAAATCAACAAGTAAACACGGCGTCTAGTGAGTTTAAAAAGCGCGTTCTTGTAGTAGAAGATAATAAAGAAATTCAGAATTATATTTCTGAACATCTGAGTCCTGATTATAATGTTTTACTGGCTTCTAATGGTAAAAAAGGCTATGATAAGGCAAAAGAGTTTATACCAGATATCATCATTAGCGATGTTATGATGCCTAAAATGGATGGTTTGGAAATGCTTAGACTGCTTAAGAAGGATCCTGATCTTTCTTTTATACCAGTAATTTTACTTACCGCGAGGACTGCAACTTTATACGAACTCGAAGGAATTGAAATTGGAGCTCAGGATTACATTACCAAACCTTTTAATATTAATATTTTAAAAGGTAAAATCACCAATATTCTTATTTCCAGAGAGAATTTTAAACGCTACTATAGCAGCCATATTAAAAATGAAACTCCGCTGATTAACCTTCCCAATGCGGAACAGAAATTTTTAGATGATTTGACCAATCTGGTTATAGAAAACTTGCTCAATGAAGATTTTTCCGTAAAAATTTTAGTGAGCGAGATGGGTATGAGCCAGTCAAGTTGCTACAAAAGGATTAAAGAATTAACTGACCGCTCTGTAGTACAATTTATAAGAGATGTGCGGTTAAAGCGTGCCGGAGAATTGCTTAAAACGTATGATTACAATATTTCTGAAGTTGCATTCATGGTAGGTATAAGTGACCTTAAATATTTTAGAGAAAAGTTTAAAGAGCATTATGGATGTACTCCTAGCGATTACCTTAAAACCGAAGAATAAATAGATCGTTACGAAAATACACCTTATAAAATGCGATTGCCACCCTTTAAATGCCGAAACTCTGAAATTAACTTCACCATCTGAAAAAGAATAAAATGATGGTATTGAAAACAGGTGTCAAAACTTTTTTGCTTTTAAGCACCTTTTTAGTATTACTAGGCTGCAGGCAACACCAGTCATCTTCAATAGTGATCAATGAAATTCCAAAACTTAAGGCAAAGAGAATGCCTAATGTGATTTTTATACTGGCTGACGATTTAGGCTATGGTGATTTAGGGTGCTACGGACAGCAAAAAATTGAAACTCCCAATATTGATGCCTTAGCTAAATCAGGTATGTTATTTACTCAGCATTATGCGGGCAGTACAGTTTGCGCACCTTCCCGAAGTACCCTTCTCACCGGTTTGCACACAGGTCATACTCCCATAAGAGGCAATAAAGGCATACAGCCTGAAGGCCAATATCCCCTGGCAGATAGTGTTTATACGCTCTCTGAAATTTTTAAGGACGCGGGTTATGTTACAGGAGCTTTTGGAAAATGGGGATTAGGCTACCCAGGTTCTGAGGGCGATCCCTGTAATCAGGGTTTTGATGAGTTTTATGGTTACAATTGCCAGCGCCTCGCACATAATTATTATCCTTATTTCCTGAGGAATAATTATAAAATAGACTCTTTAGCAGGTAATGCCGGTGCTAAAAAGCAACTCTATGCCCCAGATTTGATACACAAAAAAGCTATGGGATTTTTGGAGAATAACAAGGGCAATCCTTTTTTTATGTTTTATCCCACAACTATCCCACACGCAGAACTGGCTGCTCCTAAAAAAATAACGGCGAGATACCAAGATAAGTTCCTGCCCGAGAATTCATATACAGGTTATGATGAGGGACCGGAGTACCGGCAGGGGCCTTATGAGTCCCAAGAGCGACCGCACGCGACTTATGCTGCCATGATAACATACCTGGATAAAAAAGTTGGAGAGCTGGTAAAAAAAATTAAGGATCTAGGACTTACTGAAAATACAATAATCATATTCACTTCAGATAATGGACCTAGTAGAGAGGGTGGTTCAGATCCTGATTATTTTGATAGCAATGGTATCTTTAAAGGTTATAAAAGGGACTTATATGAAGGAGGAATTAGGGTGCCACTTCTCGTGAGCTGGCCGGGAACGGTAAAAAAGGGAGTGGTGACCGATCATATCTCAGCTTTTTGGGATTTTATGCCCACTTTTACAGAAATACTGGAGGTGCCTGTGGAATACGATACAGACGGTGTTTCATTTGCTCCATTACTGCTTAGTGCTGGGAAACAGGTTCAGCACGATTATTTGTATTGGGAATTTCATGAAAAGGATGGCCGTCAGGCTATACGAAAAAATCAATGGAAAGCAGTAAAGTACAATGTGCTTAGCCAGGCCGATACAAGTGTGGAACTTTATAATCTTTCTGAAGATCCTGGTGAAAATCATGACGTTTCTAGGCAACATCCTGATATAGCCGCCGAATTAACTCGTCTTCTAGAAACCAGTAGAACCCCGTCTAAAGTATTTCAATTTGCATCTGATACGTACCTCAATTCAAAATAATAGATAATTTTTAATACTTGTTTTTGTAAGTTAATGTAAAGGAAGTTTTTTGTGCAAGGCACATATACCCTATACATAAAAGAACCTTTCAATCTTCGATATAATTTGCCATTTAATAAGGGCAAGAAACAATAAAGTTAGTATGATGCTGAATTACAGGCTTAATCTTATTAAATATTAAATTACCCCTTATGGGTGACGAATATACCTACGCATTCAACCGATGCTTTTTGAGATATTTGAAAAGCTCAATGTCGCTTAACAAAAGCATCTGTGCTACAAGATCTAAAAACCAATGAGTGAACTTAAGAATCCTATTTTATCAATACCAATTAACTTAATCGTTGTCATACTTTGCTTTGGATGCTTTCCTTCGATTAGAGCTCAAGATAGACCCAATATTGTACTTATTTATGTAGATGACCTGGGGTATGGTGATATTGGTGTTAATGGTGCTAAAGGAGTAAAAACTCCCAATGTCGATGCGCTAGCTTCAAGTGGGATTAATTTTACAGATGCTCATGCTTCAGCAGCTACTTGTACACCATCGCGCTATTCACTTTTAACGGGCAGTTATGCTTTCAGGGGTAAGGCGGGGATTTTACCCGGTGACGCCAAGCTTATTATTGACACCACTATGCGTACCCTTCCTGATATGCTTAAAGATGCCGGTTATACAACAGGTATAGTAGGTAAGTGGCATTTAGGTCTGGGTGATGGTCAGGTGAACTGGAACAAAGAGGTTAGTCCGGGGCCTAGGGAAGTTGGCTTTGATTATAGTTTTATTATCCCGGCAACAGGTGATAGGGTTCCAACTGTATTTATGGAGAATCAGAAAATAGTGGGTTTGGAAGCAGATGATCCTATTACTGTAAGCTATGGTAAGAATATAAAAGACGGTTATCCTCTGGGAAGTGATCACCCCGAACTTTTAAAACAATATGCAGACCCTCAGCATTTACAGGCCATAACACGAGGAATTAGCCGTATGGGCTTTATGAAAGGAGGTCAAAATGCTTTGTGGATTGACGAAAATAACGCTTTGACATTGACTGATAAAGCATTGAGTTTTATAGATGAAAACAAGAGCAATCCATTTTTTATATATTTCTCACTACACGATATACATCAGCCGCGTACTCCTAATGTCAAATTTATTGAGTCAAGTAGTATGGGCCCTAGAGGTGATGTAATTGCTCAAATGGATTGGTGTGTAGGGGAGATTGTAAAAAAATTGAGAGAAAATGGAGTTTATGAAAATACACTTATCATTTTTTCTAGTGATAACGGTCCAATTCTTGACGATGGCTATGTGGATTATGCCCGCGAATTAGTTGGTGACCATAAACCAGGTGGTCCATATCGAGGTGCAAAATATTCAGTATATGAAGCCGGTACCCGAATGCCTACTATTGTGTCCTGGCCAGCAAAAATTAAGCCGGGAGTTAGTGATGCACTTCTTTCTCAAACTGATCTCTATGCATCACTAGCAAATCTTGTAGGACAAAAACTCAATGAGAGAGATGCTCCGGATAGTCAGAATTTACTGGATGTATGGATGGGCAAATCAATGAAAGGGCGGGAATTATTGCTGGAGGAGGCCTACACTTACGGTCTGCGTATGGGGAAATTTAAGTACATACATCCCAGAGAAAATGATAAAGTCCCGGCCTGGATTACAAATAAGTTTGTAGATCCCGGTTACAGTAAGGTGCCTCTTCTTTTTGACCTCGAGAAAGATCCGGGAGAGACTACTAATATTGCAGAGCAACATCCGGCGATGCTTAAGACTTTTGCAGATCACTTATCCCAAATTCTTAAAAGCCCAACCAGAAGATAACTTTATGAAATTACTAAGCTATAATCTTATATTCCTGATAACGTTTGCGGGATGTAAAAACAAGGAATTCCAGACAAGTGACATTTCTTCCTATGAGGATTATAATATACTTTGGATTATAGCTGATGATTTAGGGACAGATATTGGGGCGATGGGTGCTAATGTGTATACTCCTAATATGGATAAATTGGCAAAAGAATCAGTATTATATGAAAATATGTTTACCACAACTGCCGTTTGCTCTGCCAGTCGTTCGGGTCTTATAACGGGCTTATATCCTACAAGTATTGATGCGCATCAGCACAGGACCAGTTATAAAAAAATGTTGCCAGACACTATAAAGCCAATCACTGAATATTTTAGAGAGGCGGGGTATTTTGTATCAAACGGTAATGGTAATCCAGATGCCAAAGGTGGAAAAACCGATTATAATTTTCAATACAATTCTGGGAAAATGTACGATGGTGGTCACTGGAGGCAAAGAACTGAAGGGTCTAAATTCTTTTCTCAAATTCAAATATTTCTTCCACACAGGCCATTCCATTCAGATAGTCTAAACCCTGTAAATGCTGATAAGGTAAAAATTCCCCCATATTATCCTGACCATCCTGTAGTAAGAAAAGACTGGGCCTTGTATCTCGAAACTATACAACTTGCAGATCGTCAGTTAGGAAAAGTGATGCAACAACTTGAAGAAGATAATCTGCTTGATAAAACTATAATCATGTTTTTTGGCGATCAGGGCAGACCCCACGCCCGCGCAAAACAATTTCTATACGACCCGGGTACAAATACACCTTTTATGGTAAGATGGCCAAAAGGCGAAAGAAAGGGAACCGTGTCACAACGACTGGTGAGTAATATCGATATTCCACTTACAAGTCTACGATTGGCAGGTATATCAGTCCCATCATATATGCAGGGTAATAGTTTTTTAGATAAGGATGACCCAAGGGAATATGTCTTTACGATGCGGGATCGCAGAGATGAGACGGTAGATCGTATACGTGCGGTGCGTGATGATAGGTTTAAGTACATTAAAAATTACTATCCCGAAAAGCCTTACACCCAGCCCAATGTTTATAAAGATTTAAGTTATCCGGTGCTTCCTCTATTACGTCTCTTGTCTAAGGAAGGGAAACTTACTGAGGCCCAAAAGCCTTTTATGTCTGATCAAAAGCCGCCTGAAGAACTTTATGACCTAAATAGCGACCCATTCGAAATACACAATCTTGCAAGCGATTCAAATTATAAATCAGAGCTTGATAAATACCGAAGTGTTCTGAACGAGTACGTTATGAAGTATGATCTTGCGACCTATCCTGAAGATGCCGAGGAATTGGAAGCAGCCTCAGAAAAAGCATCTCAACGTAAAAGTCAAAAGCTAAAAAACCGAAACTTACCTGAAGATTACACATCGCAGGAAATGATTTTATATTGGGAAAAAGAATATGGTTTGGAACAACCTAAAAAGAACGACCTATAACTAAACAATAAATACCGTATGAGAATCTTTATAAATTGCATGATTTTTAGTGCATTAAGCCTTATTGCATCCTGCAAAGGAGGAATCAGGACCGAAGACCAGGCAGGTACTTTACTGCCAGATAATGATTTATCAAAACCTAATGTCATCGTGATTTTGGCAGATGATGCAGGTTATATTGATTTTGGTTTTATGGGCAGTAAGGATCTTCAAACACCTAACCTTGATAAAATGGCCCGTGAAGGTGTAATATTCAAAGATGCACACGTAAGCTCAACAGTTTGTGCGCCTTCGAGAGCTGGTTTGATGACAGGGCAATACCAGCAAAGGTTCGGCTTTGAGGCTAATGGAACCGGCGGTAAAGGTTTAAGTGATGAGGTAATAACTATGGCAGATGTTTTTCAATCTAATGGATATAATACCTATGCTCTGGGCAAATGGCACTTAAGCGGTGATGAATCTGATCATCCAAATAAGAGAGGATTCGATGAATTTTATGGTTTTCTTACAGGTAGTCGTTCTTACTTTCCCATTGTAAATCCTTCTAAAGATAAAATGTTGCAACACAATGGTAAACGGGTAGAATTTACCGGTTATATGACTGATATTTTGGGAGACCAATCGGTACGCTATGCTGAGTCTAGCAAAGACAAGCCTTTTTTTATGTATTTAGCCTATAATGCGGTGCATACGCCAATGGACGCCAAGGAAGAAGATTTAGAAAAATTTAAAGATCATCCACGCCAGAAGCTGGCAGCGATGACCTGGTCTTTGGATGAGAACATTGGTAAATTGTTGAATAAGCTTGAAGAGCTGGGTTTACGTGAAAATACACTTATATATTTTTTAAGTGACAATGGGGGTGCGCACAATAACCAGTCTAGTGTAGGGCCGCTGAAGGGCTGGAAAGGCCTGGAATTTGAGGGGGGTCATCGCGTACCTTTCATATTGAGTTATCCTAAGGCTATATCAGGAGGTGCTACTTTTGAGGGCCTAACCTCATCACTGGACATTTTTGCAACTTCCATTGCAGCCGCTGGAATTTCAAAACCAGAAAAGCATGTATTAGATGGTGTGAATCTTATGCCTTATTTACAGGGTTCTAAAAGTGGAGACCCACACGAGACTTTGTTCTGGAGAAAGCTTGATAAATCTGCTGCGCGGGTAGGAGATTACAAAATAGTTACTTTAGAAAATTACGGGTCCGTTCTTTATAATGTTGAAAAGGATTTGGGCGAAAGTAATGATCTTTCAAAATCGCAGAGGGATGATTTTAATGAGGTAATGTCCGCATTTAAGAACTGGGAAACAGGAATGATGCAACCTCTTTGGGATGAAGGTAAGGCGTGGATGGATGTCACCTCATACGACCACAGAGTACTTATGGAAAATAAGAAACCAATGTATAAAGATCCCGGAGGAAAAAAGCGCTACGAACAAACCAAACAGCCCCAAGACTAGTTTTATGAATCGAATTTGCATTTTATTTCTATTTTATTTTTCTTCTTTTCAGATAATTTCAGCTCAAGAAATAGTAAACCTGTCGGGAGAATGGCAGTTTAAACTAGATCCCGAGAATAGAGGAGAAGCTGAAAAATGGTTCAATACTTCAGCTTTTGAAGACATCGTTCGATTACCCGGTTGTTTACAAGAACAGGGCTATGGGTTTATACCAAACATGGAAACGCAATGGTGGACAGGAGAGAAAATGGATAAATGGTTTGAGGAGAGACCTTGGCTGTCAAGCTATACCACTCCGGAGAATTTTGAATTTCAAGAATTTTTAAAACCTGACCGTCACTATCTGGGGGCTGCATGGTATGCGACAGAGATCCAGGTACCGGCAAACTGGGATTCTAAGGCAATTACACTATTTCTGGAAAGGGCTCATTGGCAAACTAAACTTTGGGTAGATGGTAAATTTATTGGTGAGAAAAATAGTCTGGCTACTGCACATATATATTCACTAGATGGTCTGGAGCCTGGCAAACACAGGGTTGTGTTGCGCATTGACAATTCCGAACTTATTAGATTAGGAAGAAACCCACATTCAGTATCTGAGCAGACTGCTGGTACCTGGAATGGTATAGTTGGCAAACTTGAGTTGCGAGGCGAATCTTTTCTCAAGCCTGAAAACATTCAGCTATATCCCGATGCAAAAAATAAAGAAGTTAGCGTTACTACAGACCTGAATGTTCCAAAAAAATTAGTCGGTAAAGCGTGGAAGCTTTTTGCAATCATTAAAGGTATAGGGGCCAATAAGCATCAGGTAAAGCAGGTAATAAAATCGGGTAACTTAACTTCGGGTCTCAATAAGCTGGATTTTGAGATTGCTCTGGGTGAAGGAGCACAACTTTGGGATGAGTTTAATCCCAATTTATATGAATTGGAACTTCAGCTTTATCTTCAAGACTCAATGGTTGACCTTCCTTTATCTACCTCTCGTAAAATTTTTGGACTTCGTGAATTTAAAGTTAGTGGTAAAGGGTTTACGGTCAACGGTATTCCCACATTTTTAAGAGGCAACGTAGACTGTGCGGTTTTTCCAAAGACTGGTTATGCTCCTATGGACGTAGAATCCTGGAAAAAAGTGTTTAAAGTTTATAAAGATTTTGGTTTGAATATGGCTCGCTTCCACAGTTGGTGCCCACCCGAGGCAGCCTTTATAGCTGCAGATGAAATAGGCATTTATCTCGCTCCGGAAGTAGGTGAATGGGTAGGCGTTAATTCTGAAAGTCAATATGAATTCTTGTCTGCTGAAGCCAAACGTATTTTAGCTGCCTACGGTAATCACGCCAGCTTTATCCAAATGGGCCTGGGTAATGAGGCGCGTATTAAAGATGAATATGCAACTGCATTAATTGAAGATTGGAAGTCGATAGATTCACGGCATCTGTATACTATTAAAGCAAATAGCAATTCAAATCCAGAAAATATCGATTATGAAGTGGTGCGCAAGGTAGGAAATGGAAGTAAGGCGATACGCTATCAGGACGGCTGGCCACCAAAACCAATGAATTCAGCTTTTCAAAGTAAAGAACCCGGTACGCAGATTAACTGGCAGGAGAGTGTGGCTAAGGTTAATTTTCCTTTAATACAGCACGAGACCGCTCAAATTTGTGCCTACCCTGATGTGATGAGCGAAATTCCAAAATATACGGGTTATTTAAATCCTTCCTATCTTACTATCGCAGCGGCTCAATTGCGGGAGCGGGGTATGATAAATCAACTCCCTCAGTTTGTTGAGGCCTCAGGTAAATGGCAGGTAGAGTTGACTAAGGAAGAATTTGAAGCGGCTTACCGAACAAAAGATTTAGGTGGATTTCACTGGTTATGCCTGGCAGATTTTACCGGGCAAAATTCTGCACCGGTAGGATTTACGGATGCCTTTTATGATACTAAATCGTATGTTAAGCCAGAATATGTAAGAAACTGGAACGCACCTACAGTCTTACTAGCTGCGATGCCAAAGCGGGTGTATGCCTCTCTTGATGATTTTCAGGCAGAGATTATGGTAAGTCATTTTGGTAACGAAACGTTAGAGCTTGAAGTAGAGGCAGCGCTTAAATACGATGATGGTAAACTACTCAAAGATTGGAAATTTCCTTTAAAACAGATTACTCAGGGTAATGCTCAGGCTTTAGGAATGGCAACTCTTAAAGGTGTGAACGTTGATAAACCAATCCATTTGAAGTTTGAGTTACAAACCACCGATAAGAAGTTATTTAACTCCTGGGATCTGTGGGTGTTTCCAGAAGTGGGGAACACACCAATTCCAGACGGTATTACGGTAAGTAAAAGGTGGAATTCTGATGTTGAATCACGTTTAAACAGGGGAGAAACTGTTTTACTAATGCCGGGCCAGGAAGATCTTAAGGGTCAGCTTCCCATTTGTTTTACTAATTATTACTGGACAAGTTTTGGAGCTAATGAAGGTCAATCATCTGCAGCAGGTATTCTGATTGATACCAAGCATCCCGTATTTAAAGATTTTCCTACTGAAGAGCACGTAAACTGGCAATGGTGGGACGTTTTGACTTATGCACACCCTATGATTCTTGATTCTTATGATACAGAATATCCGTTTCCAAAATCGTATCGTGCACCACTTCAGCCTATAGACACCTGGAAAATAAACCGAAAACTTTCTCTATTAACCGAACTTAAAGTGGGAAAAGGCAAGCTCTTAATTTGCTCCATTGATATGGATACTAATATCACCAATAGACCGGTTACGGCACAATTACGCCGTAATCTTCTAAAGTACATCTCTTCAGAAGCATTTAATCCTACGCTCGAGGTCTCAGTTCCAGTGATTGAGGCGTTGTTTGACACTAAAAAACAATAACGTCCACTTTAAAAAATTTGATTATGAAGAAAATATATTTTTTAATAATGCTGAGTCTAATTCATTCTTTGAATGATGGGACTTGGGCCCAGCAGCATATAGATATCCATTTTGATAAGGTAATTAAAAAGGGTGTAAAACCTGGAGTGGGATCTGCAAATTTGTGTTGGCTTACTGACTCTGACTTAAAACTACCCAATCCAAATCAATCTTTCGAAAGTGCTGTACAAGAAATGGGTATGGGCTCTTTACGTTTTCCTTATGGTCATCTTGCAGACAATTACCTGTGGCATACACCTCCTTATGATGACACAGAAAACGGTTTAAGGCCTAAGGTTGCTGCTTTTTCTGATTCACCTTACGGATGGGAATGGGCCACCAATAAAGATGGTAGTTTTAAAGCTGCGATGGATTTTGATGAGTATATGCAGATCTGTCAAAGACAGCATATCAAACCACTGGTTGTGATTAATGTTTTTTCTTTTAAATATGATGGCGGTCCATCCTATGAGGAATTAAAGACAGCAGCTGTTGAATGGGTGAGATATGCAAAAAAGAAAAACTATGAAGTAGCATACTGGCAGATAGGTAACGAAATTGATCATCATCGAAAGTTGCTTTCTATGGATCAATATGTGGCGTTGTATCAAGATTTTACCGCTGCAATGAAAGCTGTTAATCCTAATATAAAAACTGGCCCGGGTATATTAAGCAATACCGCTTATTATGATAAAATTGTGTTAGAGTCTCCAGAACTTATAGATTTTACATCTTGTCATCAATATTTATGGGGATTTTCCAAATCAAATCCCAATTACAGCGCTTGGAAAAAAAATCAGGAAACTTTTATTCCAAATGTTGAAAAAATGCAGCAGGCTGTAAGTAATTCGGCTAAACCAGATATAGAAATTGTAATTACTGAAACTGGTGTCACCCCTATAGGTAAAGGAATGGGTGATCAGAACAATGCGTATAAGGCTCTTTGGTTTTTTGAGATGCTTATGAACGAAGCATCAATGCCAAATGTTGCCTATAGTTATTTTTGGGGAATACATTCTCCTTGGAACGGCTATAAAGATGATGATCGCGATATGGGAGTTTTACTACGACTTGATGATAACTCGCGTAAACCTATTGCAGATGCAATCAAACTGGTAAATGACAATATTCTTTCTCATTTGGTAAAAACAGATCGTGAAAACGGGTTCTTAAGAACGTATGCCAGTAAAGACGACTCTGGGAAAGTGAGCGTTTTTATTGTAAACCGTAATGACAAGTCTCAACCAGTTGTTTTAAAACTGAACTCTTTGCCGGGTGCTGTAACTCAATTAAAAGCCCATACCCTAAAAGGAGATAAACCTACAAGCAGAGAAATGCACCTTACAAATGCCAGTCAGGTATCAGTTAATAATGATAGTGTAGCACTCACCTTAGAACCACTTTCAATTACAGTTGTAAGTAATTAAGTTTTTTAATTGAATAAACTTATGGCTAGGTTAAAAATCTTCTTAATAATTCTTGCATCGGTCTCAACTTTTGTTGCGCGAGCTCAAGAGCGCTATTACCTCACCGGGAAAGGGCCAGATGATGCAGTAATCTGGGATTTTAAATGCAGCACAGGCAGAAATAGCGGTTATTGGACGACTATACCAGTGCCTTCGAATTGGGAAACACAGGGTTTCGGAAATTATACCTACTGGTCAGATCCTGAAAATTATAAAACTAACCCTGAAATTGGATATTACCGTACAACATTTCAACTTGAAAACACCTCAGAAAAGTTTTTTAAACTTGTATTTCAGGGTTCAATGACAGATACCCAGGTTAAGATCAACGGCAGGTCTGTAGGTGCTGTTCATGAAGGAGGATATACTCAATTTTCCTATGACATTTCTAATTTGGTAAAAGCGGGGGAGAATTTAATAGAGGTGAGCGTAAGTAAACCATCCGGTAACCCTGCAGTGCAACAAGCAGAACGTTTTGCAGATTACTGGATTTTTGGAGGTATTTTCAGACCGGTTTATATAGATATTCTTCCTCAATCCCATCTGGACCGTATCGCAATTGATGCTACGATGGATGGCCGTTTAAAATTAGATGCCTTTATTATAAATCCGCAAAGAGGACAAAAAATTGTAGCCCAGGTCACAACTTTGAATAACGAACCTCTAGGAAAACCTTTCGAATATAATATCAAAGGGGAGACGGGAGTAGTCCGGCTTGAACAGGATTTTAAAGCAATAAAGCTCTGGTCTCATGAATTTCCTAACTTATATAAAATTCATCTCAACTTGATGAGCGATAACCAGCTTCTACACACAATTCAGGAACGTTTTGGTTTTAGAACATTTGAAGTACGTGATTACGATGGGTTTTATCTTAACGGAAAACGAATCCTGCTTAAAGGTGCCAGTATGCATAGTTTTAGGCCTGAGACCGGGCGTAGTCTCAGTCCGGCAGATAATCTTGCAGATGTTAAATTGATGAAAGACCTCAATTTTAACACGGTTAGAACTCCCTGCTACCCTCCAGATGAGCATTTTCTGGCCTTATGTGATTCTCTAGGACTGTTGGTGCTTGATGAATTACCAGGTTGGTCAGAGCCTTTAGAAACAAATATTGGCAACAAACTGGTAAAAGAATTGGTCGTGCGCGATGTCAATCATCCTTCGGTGATAATGTGGGGTAATGGGAATCACCGGGCACACAATCCAGAGCTTGAAGATGCTTTCTTACAATGGGATATTCAGCGGCGCAGACCCTATAAAAATGCCGCTAAAACCGAGTCTTGGCCGGGTGAAAATCCCGGTAGGTTTGAGTTAATCCAAACCCAGTATTACCCTACATATAAAGAACTAACGGAACGCCTGAGCGGAGATCAAATTGTATTGCCCAATGAAGTTTTACACGGGTTGTATGACGGTGGTGCAGGGGCGAGCCTTTCAGATTACTGGCAGGCTATTCAGGAATCTGAATTGGGAGGAGGGCTAATTATCTGGGCCTTATATGATGAAGGGCTCATGAGGTCTGACAGAGGCTATACTGTAGACAATCAGATTAATAAAGCACCTGATGGTATTGTTGGTCCACATCAGGAGAAAAAAGGCAGTTATTATACGATTAAAGAGATTTGGTCACCGGTTCAAATTGGTAAGAATAAAGATGAAACCGGTATAAAAGATCTTCAAGTTGAAAATCATTATGCATTTACAAACCTAAATTCCTGTACTTTTTCCTGGAAGTATATTCATTTTGCATCACCTTTAGCATCCACATCTGGCTATAGTATTTTAAAAGAAGGAAGTTTTAAAGGTCCAGATGTATTGCCGGGTAAATCAGGAAAACTTCAAATACCGGTGTATAGTGATTTACGAGGTGCTGATGCTGTTGAAATTGAGGTAAGTGATCCCCATCAGCAAAGTCTGTGGAAATGGCGCTTTAAATTAAAGAATGATAGACATTATTTTTCCGCTTTCTTACCAAAGCAAAAAGGCCAGCCGGTACAACAAATAGAGGGCGATAGTCTGGGTTTTCAATCTGGTAATGTTACTATTCGCTTTGATACTGATAATGCAGGACCAAAATCAGTCATTAAAGATACAGTGGTTATGCCATTGGTTATGTTCCCAAAGGTAGTCGCTGAATATCAAAAGGGATTATATACTGCATCAGAAGATCAGCCACTTTCCTATAGTATCAAAAAACAAGAAGATAGTTTTACAGTAGTTTATGAGCACATACCGGGTTTTGATAATTTGAAATGGACTATTATGCCCAATGGAATTCTTAAACTTGATTACAGCTACACGCTTCCGCAAGGCCTTTACTACTATGCCGGAGTTGGATTTGAATTGGACGGAAGCCAGGTAAGAAGTAAACGCTGGCTGGGAGCTGGTCCTTATCGCATCTATAAAAACCGAAATAAAGGGACAACTTTGAATGTTTGGAACATTAAAAATCGAATCAATATCCCCGGTGAGGTTTATGAGTTTCCGGAGTTTGAGGGTTATTTTGGAGACTGGTATTGGGCTCAACTCAACTTATTAAATGATCAAACTTTAGGAATGATGGCTGAAAATCTGTATTTGGGCCTTTTAAAGCCTAATGCCGGAGAAGATCCTAAAAATGCGGCAATACATTATCCCGAACAAAGCGGAGTTTATTTTTTTAATTGTATATCCCCGATTGGGGAAAAGTGGAAAAAACCAGAGGAAATAGGTCCCAGCGCTCAGTTAAATTACCTAGAAGGCAGTCAATCTGGGACAGTTTATTTTAATTTTTATGACAACTCTGTGGACAATGCTAACTCGAATAATATAGAAATTGAATAGTTAAAACCATCATGACTAAAGGTATAAGATTTATATTGACCGCATTGGGCTTTTTAAGCTTAGAAATAGGGTTTGCGCAAGATAAGCCGAATATTTTGCTAATTGTTGTAGATGATTTAGGCTATTCAGATTTAAGCTTTTTACCGTATGCTTCTGAAGATGTGAAGACTCCAAATATAGATCGTATTGCCAAGAATGGAGTTTTTTTTACAAATGCATACGCCACAGCTCCCATTTGCAGTCCTGCGCGGGCAGGTTTATTAACCGGAAGATATCAACAGCGTTGGGGTAACTATTGGTATGGTGAAGGTGGGCTTCCAGCAGGAGAAAAGACTATCCCACAATTTTTAAATAAAGCAGGTTATTATACTGTAAAAATAGGTAAAACACATCTTAATGGTGGGCCAGTTGAACATCCATTAGATCACGGTTTTCAGGAATTTTTAGGATTTTTAGATCATACCTGGGATTATTTGCGCCTAAGCCAGAGCGACGTCGATTATTATGGTGAAAAAAATGCCAAGAAAGCACATATCGGGCCATTGCTCAATGGGCGTGATAGCCAATCTTTTAAAAATACTTTTACCACAGATTTGTTTACGGCCCGTACTTTAGAAGTGCTTCGGAAGAAAACCAAAAAGCCATTTTTTATACAGTTATCTTATAATGCCGTCCACCATCCCACGTATGTGGGGCATCCCGATTATCTGGAAAAGTATGGTTTAGAGCAATTTCCTTTTTGGGATCCCAAAAAAGAAAGCTATCAGAGCTGGCATCGTAAATGGGGGCATCTTGGAAAGATAGATCCTGATGGTAGGAAGCGCTATTTGTTACAACTTGAAGTTTTAGACAATGGAATAGGGAAAATTCTTGACGAACTGGAATCCTCTGGTACATTAGAGAATACTATTATTATTTGTATGTCAGACAACGGGGGGACAATTAATACTTATGCAAGGAATAATACGTTAAACGGTTACAAATATATGTTTGGAGAAGGAGGTATACGCATCCCATTATTGATTTCCTTCCCCAAAAAAATGGAGAGCCACCGGGTTCTGGATCAAACAGTTTCTGCCATGGACATTTTGCCCACTCTTCTTGAAAGCGCCGGGCAAAACTTACCGGAGAATTTAGATGGCAAAAGCTTGTGGCCTCTAATTGAAGAAAATGGCCCGGGTCACGATAAATTAGTTTGGTCTAATGGAAGGGATAGCTGGGTCGTTCGCCAGGGCGACTGGAAGCTGGCGCACAATATAGGATGGGTTCATAACACATACAAGCTTCAGGGGGAAATAGCTAAGCCCAGTGATACAGCTTATAAATATCCGGATGGTATTCAATTATTTGATCTGAGCAAAGATCTTTCTGAAACCACTAATCTTAAGAAGGAAAACCCCAAAAAAGTTGCTGAGCTCACGCAAATTTACGAAGCCTGGCGCACGGAAATGTCTGATCCCAGAACAGGAAATGGAAGTCTTAAGGATAAACCTGTTCTAGGAACATTTATAGGGAACTCGTTGTTGAACAAAGGGGCTGAAGTGTTGTCTGACGGTGCAGAAACAGACCATTACAATACTGCTGTTATTGATGGGTATGCACAATCATTTTGGAAATTTCCAGGAGGGGATTCTGGTAAGCCTCTGCCTCATCACATTACCATTGCACTAAAAAATAAATTTACCTTTTCTAAGCTTAAATATAAGCCAGTGATGAATAATGTTAAGGGCAGAGTATCTAAACTGAGTATTTATATTTCTGAAGACGGTCTAAGCTGGGGAAAACCAGTTAAAATCTTAAATTTACCAGATACTGATCACATTCAACTCATAAACTTGCAGCACGAACTGACAGCTCAGTTTATCAAATTTCAGGTTTTGGAAGTGCATGATGATTCACAGGAAGCAGCAATTGCAGAACTAGATTTGGAATAAGTCATTTTAAAACCATTAAACCATTTACCCTATTAAAAACCTAGTCAATGAAACACTATTTTAAGACTTTACAACTTATTTTGGCAGGAATGGCCTGCATTCTTAGTTCCTGTAAATCTGAAACACAGAACCAAGGTGAAGAATCTGAAATAAAATCAACTAAACCTAACATCGTGATTATCTATCTCGATGATTTAGGGTTTGGTGATTTAGGCGCTTATGGTGCAACTCAATTACAAACTCCTAATATGGATAGGCTGGCTGAAGAAGGCGTGCGATTTACAAATGGGTATGCAACTTCTGCAACTTGTACACCCAGTCGATATGCTTTACTGACAGGGGTTTATCCTTGGCGAAATGATGAAGCTCGTATTTTGGCCGGAACTGCACGTATGATTATTGATACTAATCAGATTACTATTCCAAAAATGCTTAAAGCCGAAGGCTATAAAACAGGCATTGTAGGAAAATGGCATTTAGGTCTGGGAGATGGCACTCTTGACTGGAATGAACACATTAGTCCCGGCACCAATGAAGTTGGGTTTGATTACTCGTATATTATGGCTGCAACTCAGGATAGAGTACCCACTGTTTATATCAAAAATGGGGATGTAGAAAACCTGGATCCTTCAGACCCCATACGGGTTAATTATAATAAAAATTTTGAGGGCGAACCCACTGCGATCAGTAATCCCGAGCTTCTTAAAATGACATGGCATCACGGTCATAACAACAGTATTGTTAATGGTATACCCAGAATTGGATTTATGAAAGGAGGAAAATCTGCCCTATGGAGTGATATAGATATGGCAGATAACTTTTTAACCAAGGCGCAGAATTATATTAAAGAAAATAAGAATGGACCGTTTTTTCTTTATTATGCATTACAACAGCCGCACGTACCACGAACACCAAATCCACGTTTCGTTGGTAAATCAGGCATGGGGCCGCGAGGAGATGCAATAGTTGAAGCAGACTGGTGTATCGGACAATTTATGAAAACGCTCGAGGCAGAGGGTGTATTGGAAAATACTTTAGTCATTCTATCGAGTGATAATGGTCCTGTTCTTAATGATGGTTACAATGATAGGGCCGTGGAATTGTTAGGAGATCATAAGCCGGCGGGACCTTTACGTGGAGGTAAATACAGTTTGTATGATGCCGGGACCCATGTGCCTTTTATTACCTATTGGAAGGGAACTATTCAGCCAAATGTATCTGATGCGCTGGTATGTCAAATAGATTTGCTCTCATCGATCGCCGCTCTGGTAGGCAGTAAACAAACCGCTGAAGATAGTAAAAACCTTATTGAAGTTTTTATGGGTAAAAGTGATTCTGGCAGAGAACAACTCGTGTTAGAAGCCTCATCAAAAACCAGTTTCCGAAAGGGAGACTGGGTGCTAATCCCTCCCTATCAGGGACCTGTTGTAAACCAAAGTGTTAATATTGAGATGGGGAATTCAAAAGATTATCAACTGTATAATTTAAAAGAAGATGCCGGTCAACAGAACAACCTGGCTACTGCAAACCCACAAAAACTAGATGAAATGATTGCCGACTTTAAAAGCGTTCGGGGAAATTCCGATGAAAATATAAAAGAACTGGAACTTAAATAAAAGGTCAGCTTTTTTTGATTTGAAATAGGACGGGCGGATATCTATTCGCCCGTCCTATTTTAGTTCACAAGCTATCAATCATTCAATGCTGGTGTGTTTTGGATATAATTAGAAACCCTGTTTCTATAGGTTTTATACCCTGATTTAATATCGCTTTCGTCAAATAGCTCAGAGATATTCATTTCGCTTAATTTAATAAGTAAACTTCGGGCGTAGGTACGTGCCTCTTTACTTTTCGCATTTGCAGCAAAACCTTTTAATTCCTCCGTAATTGGAGTGTTCAAATCCCATAAATTTTCCAGAGAGGAATATACAAAGGAATTATCCTCAAAGTGATCTGTAAGATATGTAAACCCGCGCTTCGGGTCTCCAGCTCTAACCAAAGTTTCTGCTGCCAGAGCAGATATATCCTTATCTTCTTCATCAGATAGCGCAGTATATACCTCATCTGGAATTGATTTTAAGCGGTCTTTGTGAGCCAGGTTGAGGATGCCAGAAATAGCCCAAAATCTAAAGGAAGGGCGTGCACTACTAAGATTTTCAATAAATTCTGGAAGATAATCTGCATTTGCTGTGGAAGCTTTTTCAGCTAAACTGATTAAATCTGTTAAGGGATAATTTGTTTCTCTAACCCAGCTGTACGGATCAAGACCTTCATCTGTAAGAGCCTGTCGCTTTTCCCACGATAAAAATCCTAAATCCATGTTCTCGCGAATATAGGTTGCATTCGCTTCCCGCAATTCTTTAAGTTTATCTTGATAATCAGGATTTTCTGCTAAATTATGGGCTTCCCAAGGATCATTTTTAAGGTCGTACAAAGCCTCTACCGGATGAGGTTCATAATAACGGCTGTGCTCTTCTGAAGCTTTGCCGGCCATATAGTGCGCATCCCAGGCTAACTGTGCAGGCATTTGCCATTGAAAAGTCTGAGTTAGGGCATGTCTTTTATGGGGGGTGTAGTACTTGATATATTGATAACGTTTATCAAATACACTACGCGAAGAATCAAAGTGCCCTCCGGTATTCGTTCTAAACGTATACACGTAATCTCTGGGCTCTTCATTATACGTTCCCATAAATGGTTTACCGGTCACATAGTCTGGCTTCTCAAGGCCTGCAAGGCTCATTGCGGTAGGGATAAAGTCATCGAAGCTTACCATTCTTTCTGTGCGTTCCCCGGGTTTTGCAGGTAACCACTTCTCATACTGTTTAGGAGCATATACAATCAAAGGAACCCGGTAACCGGTATCAAAAGGAAATGCTTTACCCCGTGGTAAGCATCCTCCATGATCTGAAAAGAAGAAAATGATAGTGTTGTCAAACAAATCTTTTTCTTTCAGGTCATCGAGAAATACTCCTACCCATTTATCAATATCCTGAACACCTTCCAAATGCAAGGCATAATCTGCACGAACTTCAGGAAGATCTGGCACCTGGGGGGGCAAATTTACGGTATTGGGATCTACCTTACATTTTAAACGCTCATCAATGGTTACCGTAGTAAGACGGCTCATGTGGGTGGTTACATTATTAAATTGTCCAAAGAAAGGTTTGCCTTCTCGAGAAGGGTCATTATAGCTGGCTCCTTTCCCGTTCATAGACCAGGTTTTATCTACAAGATCGTGCGTTTCCTTACCACTTATATTATAGTCAGTCTTTGTTTTATTTACTGTAAAATAACCAGCATCCCTTAGTTTTTTTACTAAAAAATACTGTTCTTTTTGAACATGGCCCTGTCTGTGAATATCATTGCCGTAAACGGTTGCCTGTGTCCCGCTTATAAGTGTTGAACGCGCGGGAGAGCAATAAGGTGCATTCGCAAAAGCATTGTCAAACACTACACCGTTATTTGCAAGCCAGTCCAGATTGGGAGTACTAATAGATGTATTGCCATATGCCGGAAATAAATAAGGAGAAGTGTCTTCAATTACCAGAAAGAGCACATTGGGTCTTTCCTGAGCTAAGCCGCTTATGGCAAAAAGAAGTAAAATGAAATAAAGGTGTTTTTTCATAGATAACAATATAAAGTGTGTAATAAATATTAGTTTAAATTATAAATTTACTTAAAATTAGGTTTTGGAAAATAGCGTATTTCTGAAAATCTGGGATAGCTGTCAAAAACGTCCTGATCTTTTTCGCCCATTCTTGGATCTTTCGTTTGTTTAAGTTTTTCAATCAGCTTTTGGTATAAGTCGCTAAAAATGGGGTCATAGGCAGGGTTATTTTTTAGGTTATTCAAGCAGGAAGGATCTTTATTAATGTCAAACAGCTCAAATTCTGGTCTAAAGTCAAAAGCAAGGTTGAAAAACGGTGAAATTTCAGGTTTGTGATGATGTTCAATCAAATAGGTTTTACTGGGAGAACCATCAACATCAGTAAAAATATCATCTTGAGTATACTTTCCATTTGCATCAAGCGAATACATATTGAGTAGCCGCGTAGAATCTTTTTTTGCGTATCGCCTGGGTGCGCCGGCCGGCCAGCGTTGAGGTTTCAAATTCCATACCAATAAGTAATCTTTTGTAACTATAGAGCGCTGGGGGTATCCCCAATTGTTGTAACGGGAGGAGGAATGGCGTTCACGGCTCGCATAAACACTTTCATTTTTAAGTTTCGGGTTCTCAAGTTGGGGTATAAGTGAGGGTGCCGACATAGGCAAAATAGTGTTTTTGATATTTAGCAACTCAAGCAAGGTAGGAGCAATGGAAGTTAGACTTACCGGATATTTAAAAGTCTTTTTGTTAAGATGAGACTCTTCGGTAAATTTTATTGCCAGCGGAATATGAATGCCAAACTCATAGCAATTGGCTTTTGTCCTGGGAAAAGGCATGCCATTATCTGAAGTGACAATTATAATCGTATGGTCATACTCATTAATCTCTTTGAGATAAAGAATCATCTCATTCAAATGTGTGTCAAACCACTCAACTTCAACCGCATAATCCAATAAGTCTCCACGAACCTCCAAATTATCTGGCAAAAATCCGGGAACCTTTACATCAGCTAATTTTTTATTGGTTCTTTTCCACGAATCTTTTTCGTACCCCCTGTGCGGTTCTCTGGCTCCATACCAAAAAAAGAAGGGATCTTGAGGTCGTTCTCTGGTGGTAATAAAATTTTCGAACTCCCCCGCGTAATTAATATTACTGATACCCTTTGCAAGTGGTCGCCCAGCGTCCGCATAGTTCACACGTGCAACTTCAGGGCCAGCCGGATTTTCACTACGCCAAAGAGAATCTGCCGCATTTCGGGCCAGTTGAAAAGGATCAACGCCCTTACCCGTACGCCCCGTTTCATATCCGGCTTGCTGTAAAATATCTACAAGCGAACCATATTTCTTCGGCCAAAATGAAGCGTGTTGTCCGGCTTGCTCGTTTTGCCAGGGATATCTGCCGGTCACAAGTGAACTTCGGGATGGTGCACAACCTGGAGAGGCTGCGTAGGCTTTGGTGAAATAAACGCCTTCTCTTGCAATTTGATCAAAAGCCGGAGTATTGACAAAAGAACTACCGGCATACGAGGTATGCGCAAACGATTGATCATCGCTAATTACAAATAAAATATTGGGTAGTTTTTGAGAATTACCTGTAACACCTAATACAATGAAAATTAGAAAAGATTTAAGAGTCAGTTTATTTAAATTCTTAAAGAATGTCAAGATTTAGGCATTTTAGAAATTATAATCTTATTGAATGAAAATGATGGTAATTCGAGTTTTGTATTGTTGGGATCTGTAGTTTTTAATGAGTTTGAATTTATAATTCCTGGTTTTATGAATGATTGAATAGTAATGTCGACTGTATTTTCTTTTAAACCAAAGAGTCCCAGATTAAAGAATTCATTTTTTTCAGATTTATTCAGTAAATAGAGATAGATTGTGTCATCTGCTGTATTTTTAGCACCAAAGCCGTAAATAAACCTTTCATTACAATCCAGATGCAAATAGTGTTTAGCCTGAGCATCAGAAAACAGCGTAAAAATTGTTGCTATTGGATTAAAGTCTAAGAGTTGCGTTCCGGATTTATCTGTTTTTAAAATTTTTGATTTTTCCTCTCCCATATTTAAATTCCAATAACAAGCCTGGTAAACGTCGTTTTTATAGAGTTGAATCAAAAAATCGGCCGCTATTAAGGCATAATCAAATTCTGTTGCATCTTTAATTTTCCCAATTCCCCACTCATTAAAACCAATTTTAATTTCTTTATTTTCTCGTTTCATTTCTTCCTTAAAACGCCTGATAAATACGCCTAAATTACCGTCATAAAGTGGAAATTCGTTACGCCACGCTTCAATAGAATATCCTGACTTTAAACCCCAGGGGTTTCCCCATTTTTCGTGAAGCTCCATTACATCTAATTCTTTAGATGTTTTAGCGATGTATAGTGTCTGCTCAAATCTATTTTTTTTGAAAGGGCCAATTTTCCAGTCTCCTATAATCTCAATATCAGGATCAACACTTTTTAAAACCTGAGCGTACAGATCTATATATGCTGCATATTTTTCGGCAGAAAAGCCTTTAGCATAGCCTTCATTTCCTATATACCAACGCTTAACATTGTAATTCTTTTCTTTACAATAAGTTATTAATCTTTTGGCTTCTTCCAGTGATTCAGATTTTCTGTTATATTCTTTACCTGATCTGATATTTATTCCTATTAAAGGTTCTGTGTTAGCTTTGCGACAAAAAGCTATATACTCGTCCAGATCCATGAATCTATAATCTGGCTCATCTTTACTATCATATCCCGGAGCCCAACTATCATCTTTAAAAGGTATTCCTGTGAGTTTATCCCAATGATAGTATTGTACCACAGTACCGCCCGGCCAGCGAACTATATTTGTGTTGCTTTTTTGCATCCATTTAGCAATACGATTGTCACTATATAGAGAATCATTTTCAAAAGCATAAACAAAATGTGAACCGTTGAGGTATTTAGAGATAGACCATTGTGGTTTATCTGCGTTAACTAATACGAAGGGAATACTATCTACAAAATCATATTTATTTTCTAAAAATTTTGCTTCGGGTTCCTCCTGAGAAAATACAACCAGAATGCCAGTCAGTAAAAAAATAATATTGTATAAGGATCTGAAGCTTCTTTTCATAGACTGAGTTTATAGATAGAATCTTTGATAGTTTTTGATTTAATGTGTATGTTAGATAATTCTGAAAACTCTACAATTAGTAGAGCCATCCCATTAAATAGAGCTACCTGGTCTCCTTTAAAATTATGATAGGATTGTGGATTTCCATTTCCTATGCCTACTAATTTAGCTTTACCGCTTACTTTTATTTTTAGTTCATTATTAGCCAATGGACAAAAATTACCTTTTGAATCCCGGGCTTCTATTTTTATAAACGCCAGTTGGTTTGAATTTATACTATCTGTATAGATTTGATGCGAAACAGATAATCTTTCAGGCTTACCTGCGGTTTTAACTTCATCTTCACCTATTTTTTTACCATTGAGATAGGCGGTAGTTTCTAATTTGCCGGGAATGAAGGGTACATCCCAGCGCAGGCGGTACCGATCACGGGCATTAGTGCTGGTTTTATTTTTAGCCTGTATTCCCAGTGATTTTCCGTTTAAGAACAGTTCAGCGCTGTCGCCATTTGTATATACAAAAACCGGAATTTTCTTTCCTTCGTGTCCTTCCCAGTTCCAGTGAGGTAGCAGATGAACAGTGGTTGAATCTTTTAACCAGCGGCTTCGGTACAAGTAGGCACGGTCTTTAGGAAAACCGCAAAGATCAAAAATACCGTAATGAGAACTTCTGCTTTCAGTCTCACGGGTCACTTTAATACCATTTTCAAATTCACGATTTATATAAAAGGGATGTGGTTCGCCCAGATAATCAAAGCCTGTCCACACAAATTCGCCTGCTACGTAAGGGTTTTGGTCAAGACCCATAAACTCCTCATCTGGAGGGCTGGCAACCGGCCACCCAACGTTGATGTCATATGAATTTGCTTGAAATTCTTCATTATATGGAATTTCCAGTTTGTTTTCGGGAAGCGGAAATTGATAAAAACCTCTGGAGCTTATAACTGACGAAGACTCACTATAAATAAGGGGTTTTGAAGGATAATACTTACGACTGTTGAGGTATTTGTTTCCGTAATTCCAGCTGTGAACATCAGGAATCTGATAGGAGGGTAGTCCAAGATCTGAATTTGTAGAATTAAACCCAAATGTAGTAGGGCGGGTACTATCATAGCGTTTAAATTCAGCATTTACAAAAAGTAATTTTTCTAACATATCTGGTTGACCCAGACGCTCTGTTGCCCGCATTTCATTACCATAACTCCAAATGATAACAGAAGGATGGTTGCGATCTCTAAGAACGAAATTTCTTATGTTACGAGACATATAATTGTAAAAATCATCTTCTGGGTACAGGTCTATTTTAGAATCCCATTTATCAAAAGCTTCATTAAAAACCAAAATACCCTCTTCATCACATAAATTTAAAAAGCGGGGTGAACATATATTATGTGAAGTGCGAATAGCGTTGACTCCAATATTTTTTAAAAGTTCAATTTTTCGCTTTGCAGCACGATGGTCGTATACCGCGCCTAAGGGGCCGTTGTCGTGATGCATACAAACACCCTGTAATGTGAGTTGTTTTCCATTTAAAATAAAACCTTCGTTTTTGTCAAAATCGATAGAACGTATTCCGAACTTTTGCTCATATTGATCTGTGAGTTGATTTTTTCTGTAAAGTTTCTGATTAACCTTGTAGAGATTTGGATTTTTAGTGTTCCAAAGTTTAGGGTTTTGAATTTTAAATTGTTGATTTAGATAAAGGTTTTCAGGGTTTTGACCTTTTTTCAATGTTGAAGTTTTTGATTCAATAACAGAGCCGTCAGGAGCGATTATTTTAGTTTGAATCTCAAAATCATTTTTATTTTCAATAGGGGATTTAATTTCGGTAAAAACATAGACCGAGGACAAAGAATCTGAAACAATAGGTGTTGTTATATAGGTTCCCCAGTTTTTAATATGCTGTTTGCCTGTAATTCTTAGGGTTACATCTCTATAAATGCCAGCCCCCGGGTACCATCTTGAAGCATGTTTTTTGGTATTTACTTCAACCCTGATGGTGTTTTTAGAATTAGTTAGAAGAAATGGAGTGATGTCAACATTGAATGAGGCATAGCCATAATCCCAGCTTCCGGTAAGTCTATTATTAACATAAACTTTTGGATTTGCCATAATCCCATCAAACTGAAGGTAAACTGTTTGAAGTGAGATTTTAAAATTTTCCGGTAAAACAAAATCTTTTTCATAAACAGCAGTATTTTGCCAAGGTAACTTTGCGGTTCTACCTTCAAGTTGTGGGTCAAAAGGCCCGTAAATAGCCCAGTCATGTGGTAAATTAACGGGTTGCCATAAATTACCTTCGGTATTTTTAAATTTAAACCTCCAGTTTTGATTGAAATTTTCGGTTTTAATAATTTGTGCATTGAACCCTGTGCAAACGAGGAGTAGGGCTAAGAGCAGTATTTTTCCATACAAATCAGTTTGGATCATTCTTGATTTTGAGCTTTGAGATAACGCTTTTTTTCATAAAGACTGCGATAAGGTGGTTCTTTATTCTCCATAAGATAGCGATGTATTTCTGCGGAAAAATCCATCCACTGCTTTCCTTCATCCCATAGTGGCGGCATAAGTTTCTTTTCCCAGTTTTTATAGGAATTTATCACCCGCTCAAAATCTGCAGGCCGGCTTTTTGAAAGATCGTTTGTTTCTCCCAAATCCTTATCTAGGTCATAAAGAACGGAACCATAACCGTCAAGTGTAACTATTTTGTAGTCAGACAATCTTGCAGCAGACTTGTCAAGTTTTCTCCAAAACAGACTTTGGTGAGGATCACCCTGTAATTCACCGCGCAGGTAAGGCAGTAAATTAGCGCCGTCAAGAGTGATATTATCTGGTTTTGTAATACCGGCAGCAGCCATTGAAGTAGTAAAAATATCAAAGGAGGAGGTTAAACCGCCAAATTCAGTCCCCCCTTTTAAGCCCTGAGGCCAGCTTAACACAAAAGGCACGCGATGCCCGCCCTCAAATTCTTTTCCTTTCCATCCTTTTAATGGCCCGTTTAAGGAAGTATTTTCAGGTGAACCTCCGTTATCGCTCAGAAAATAGATTAGTGTGTTTTCTCGTAGTCCCAGTTCTTCAAGCTTATTGATTAACTTACCTACATTCTCATCAAGAGACCAAGTCATGGCGGCCAGTTTTTGCCTGGGATGATTTTTGAATTTTTCCAAATCTTCTTTCTTGGCCTCCATGGGGGTATGAACGGCATTATATGCCAGATACATTAAAAAAGGTTTGTTTTTGCTTTGTTCAACAAATCGTACCGATTGGTTTCCCAATACATCGGTCATATAACCTGTAAATTCTACGCGTTCACCATTATGTTGAAGCATTTTATCTTTTGAAGGATTTTTGATAGGAAAATAGGAACGGCTGCCGGTGAGAAACCCATAAAACTCATCAAAACCTCGTTTATTAGGATGATCTGAACCATCGCCCAAATGCCATTTTCCCAAAGCATAAGTATTATAACCTTGCGCTTTAAAAACGTCTCCCATTGTTTGGACATCATCACTAAGACCAATTCCGCCGGTACCATTAGCTTCAAAACCAAATCGCTGCTGGTATTGCCCGGTCATAAGCCCGGCTCTGGATGGGGCGCAAACCGTTGAGCTTACATGTGCATCTGTAAAAATAATACCCTCTTTAGCCAGTTTGTCAATTTCGGGGGTTTCAAGGTCTTTGCTACCCATAAATCCAAAATCGATATAGCCTGCGTCGTCTGCAAGTATGATTATAACATTAGGTTTAGCAGTTGCTTTTTTTTCGTTTACAGCACTCGTATTTTTCTTAACACCTTTACAAGAAAGAAAAAAAAGGATAAAAACGAGGATTAGTGATCCGGGGTATTTTTTCATATGGAGATTCTTTTTCAATTTAAAACGAAAATCTAAAATCTAAAATTTATTCAAGTATATAAGCCGATGAACTCGTCGAAAACAATGGTTAAATTCATTTTTTTAATACGAACTAGCTTAATGTGAGTTCTTGCCAATGATGCAGAATTTTTTAGAGCTATTCTAGTTAATGAAAAGGCGAGGCACTATAGATTTATAATTTTCGGTAAACTATTATGTAATCACTCATCTTTAATTCAACTGCATTTCATCTATATAAAAACCATCATTTTCCAAAGCTACGATTCTGATGTAATTAGCTCCGGCGGCTATTTCAACCGGTACAGTAAGAGTCTGCCAGAAATCTTCATCATTTTCCCAGTGCTTATTGGCAAGATCAGGATCAACAGGTTTTCCATTGATAACAATATTGAAGTCAGTCCCTAATGGCAGTTGATTTTCTGAGTGGTATCTTATAGCAAGATTCATAGTGCCAGTGCTCCCGTCATTTTCCTGATACCATTCCAGATGTCCTAAGGAGCCCTTGTCAAAAACAACATAACCTTTTCCTCGATATTTACCCGCAGTAGTAGCTACATCGCCATCCTGTATTTTTCCACTTTCGGCTTGATTTCCGGGTTGATATGTTGAGTTTTCGCTTGCTTCATTCCAAACAAACCCCTCATCCATTGCAAAACGCTCGGTCATACTTTGTACTTTTTTTCCATCAACCAGCACAATAGCTTTTACCGTAGTACCCAGATTAACTGTAAAGGGCCTGGAATACTTCATTGATGTAGTCGTGGGTTCGGTACCATCAAGAGTGTAGTAAAACTCAAAAGTATGTTTGCCAATATCCCCTCGCAGGGGAATTATTTGAGCATCTATAGAAACCAGATTTGAGGTTATTTGTTTTTTTTCACCTAAAATTGATGCAGCGAGTAAACCTATTGTTCCTTTTTCTCGCGTAGATTCAACATAAGCTTTGGTAAGGCCATAAAAAGCGATGCGATCTTGTGCCAAATAGTGTTTTTCTACGTCTACAGGGCTACCGTTATCCAAAGCTTTTAGTACTGCGGGTCCAAACAAGTGGTAATACACTCTGTTTTCTCCGTAAGGGTAAAATTCACCCTGGTCATCAGTAATGGCTGTGCGTACTTGCACGATGTCTTTGCCTGATTTTTTTAAAGGTTTTCCATCTATTGAAAGTTTAAGTCGAGCCGGCACTCCTGCTGTTTTGAGAATTTTTTCAACTGTAGGTTTACCATCTTTATAAGCAATGGCTTTTAAAGTTCCAGGGGACCAGGGGACCAGCCACTCGCACTGCATCGTGTCCCAATCATTACCAGGTTGTTTACGACCTAACGAAACCCCATCTTTGAATAATTCAACCTCATCGCAGTTAGAATAAATCCATACAGGAATTTCCACACCTTTCTCAATTTTGGGATGCGTCCAATGGGGTAAAATGTGGAGCATTGGTTTGGTAGTCCACTGACTTTGGTACAGGTAATACAGATCTTTCTCAAAATTGGCCAAATCAATTGCACCTCCCATAAAAGCTTTAAAAGGCCAGCCGCCATGCACATAACCGGCTTCGCCAATATAGTCATGCCCTGTCCACCGGAAGGAGCCGGAATAGTAAGGAATATCCCGTATTTGGGCTATATTCTGGCGTGATGTCAGTCTTACCGTGGCATTGTCGTAACTGGAATTAAAAATTTGTTTTTGATTGCTTCTGAGAGAGTCCGCGATCCAATCATGTTTAAAGACCTCTTTCTGTGTGAGATCGGGAATGGGGTAAGGTCGTCTCTTTGGGTTCGGAAACCCGTCACGATACCAGGTTTGCGTGCGGTAATAACCTCTTACCTGCCAGGTGTGTGTGTTTTCAGTAGCTACAAAAGGCTTATCAGATTTAAATTCGTCAAAAAAACCTTTTTCCTCACTGTGCCCATTAACTCCCAGAACATCCATAAATTGGGGGCTTGCATGCCCCGATGTAACAGGGCGGGTATGGTCCAGGTCATGACAAAGTGCGACTATATCTTTTCCTACCTCACCGCGGGTTTCATTACCAATGCTGTATATTATTACAGACGGGTGATTACGGTCTCGCTTAATCCACGAAGTTAAATCTTGTTTCCACCAGCTTTCAAAAAAGCGTGCTCCATAATCCTGATTTGCTTTTTTATTCCAACCATCAAAAATTTCGTCCATGACAAGCATACCCAGTTCATCACAGATTTCGTAAAACTGAGGTGTTTGCGGGTTGTGAGCAGTACGTATAGCATTTACCCCCATATCCTTTAATTGCTGAATTCTGAAACGTAAAATCTTATCTGGTACAGCTGCTCCCAATGCCCCGGCATCCTGATGGTTTGCCACGCCGTGTAACTTTATATTTTTACCGTTAAGCCAAAAACCGGTCTCCTTTTTCCAGTCAATGTCTCTAAATCCAAAGCGTGTTTTTGAGGTGCTTCTTAATTGATTGTCACTATAAATAGTACTTACCAGAGTGTAAAGGTTAGGACTTTCTAACGACCATTTTTTGGCCTCTTCAACCTGTATATTTTGAGAAATAACCTGCGAAGTTTCGCCACTTAAAACGGCTTGAGAACTCGTACGCGCTAAGACATTACCTTTATTGTCTGCCACTGTAGTTTGAAGGATAATTTTTTTTTTATTTCTTGAGGTATTCACTACTTCCGTTTCAAATGATGCCTGTGAACCTTTGGTAGTAACATAAATGCCATCGTGCGCAACGTGTAGCTTATCTTTTACTGATATCCAGGTATGACCGTAAATACCACTTCCCGTATACCAGCGTGCAGCTGGTTGCAGACTATTATCTACTCGTACTGCGAAGGTAAGTGTATCTTCAGCGGCAACTTCTTCAGATATGTCATAATTAAAGGATACCCAGCCATAAGGGCGTGTTCCTAGTTCTTTACCATTTAGCCATACCGTACTGTTCATAAATACCCCGTCAAAAAGAATCTCAACGTGTTTATCCTTCCACGCTTTAGGTACAGCCACAGTCTTTCGATACCATCCTTTTCCGGCGGGTAAATATCCGCACCGATCTCCCATAGGATTTTTTTCATCATATTCTCCTTCAATACTCCAGTCATGAGGTAGGTCTAATGTGCGCCAGGCACTGTCATCATAGTTTGCGCTGCTGGCTTGCATGTGATCACCCAGATTAAACTTCCAGTCACGGTCAAAATTAGACGCCTGTTGAGCCTGAGTATTTATAAATAAAAAAAGCGTGAGAGCTAAAAAGATCAATTTTTTTATCATCAGGGGTTCTGTTTAAAAAATTTAAAGGCACTATTCGTTCTGGCAAACCAAATTCTAAGAATTCAATGCTTGCATAAACCGATTTTTTGACCAAGGTCTATTTTTAAGTATGCTATGTTTTGCTGCTGTAGAAAGCGGAAGCAGGAATCGTTTCTGGAGTAGAAGTTCCTTTGCTCCATTCAAGGTTAATTTTTTTGTTTCTATTTCCGTGTTTAGTATAAAGTCTAAAAGGATGGAGACCGCCTTCAAGTTTTATAGTTCCACTTTTTTGTGTTTTGGCAAAATATTCGTTACCTGCATCGATTACTACTGCATCATGAATGCGGAGTAAACCCTCATTGTCTGAGGTAAGGTAGAAAGTGTAAGTATCATTTTCGGGAACTTTAAGGTAACCCTCAAAATAAAGATTTTTATAATCTACCTCTGTATCTATTTCAGGAGAAGGAATATCACTATTTCCTGTTGCTGCCGGTGTTAGAGAAGTTATCTGTGGAACCCACGGAAAGTTTTCTTCATAAGCCTTCCAATGTAGACCCTTTTTCAGGTTGTCTCCGTTAACGGCGGGTACATATTCTTTATCATAGGGGCGAACAGCAGTACGATTAGGCATACGCATCTGAAGCGTCCTGTCTTTTAATTGTTGCTGAAAAGCCTCCATGTTAGGAGTCGAAGACAGGTTGTTAGTTTGCTGTGGATCGTCTTTTACATTATAAATCTCAAAATCATCTTTATGACTTTGGATATTATAGCGTACTCCTACTAAATCGCCCATACGCAGCATTTGCATTTGCTTGCGCTCACGACCCCTGTGATTTTTACTGAATTCTTCAAACCCAGGAGTTTTACCATTTTGAAAATATTCAACATAGATAGCACTGGGCTGTTGATCACCTTGCTGTGTAAGGGAGGGCATTAAAGAAACTCCGTCTGATAAAGCCGGAGCGGGCAGACCTGCTATTTCCACAAAAGTGGGCAACCAATCGTAAGAGATACTGGGGGTTTTGACCGTAATATCCTTTTTAATTGTACCCGGCCATCTTGTAAGAGTGGGCATACGTAGGCCACCTTCCCAGCAATCTCTTTTAATACCGTCAAACGGACCGTAACTTTTAAAAAAAGTGGGTTCAATCGGTTGGTCTTTTAAATAGGATTCAACTGATGGCCCATTGTCTGATGTGAATACGACCATAGTATTCTCATCGATATTTAGATCTTTGAGTAATTGAAGAAGGTCGCCTACAGCACTGTCAATGCGCCGCACATCTGTAGCGTAGCGCTTATAAACATTTGGCCATTCTTTTTGAGAAGTGGTTGCGTTCCCATCATCATCATAGGTGGCGTTATTATAATCAGGATGTATCCATGAATCTATTGTGCCAGAGGCTGTGTTAATCATAGAACCCGGTTTACCTGTCCATTGGAGTCCGCCATTTAAACCACCGCCGTCAGGATAGGCCTGTGTGGGCAATTCTAAAACAGCGTGCGGAGTGTCATAAGCGAGGTACACAAAGAAGGGTTTGTCTTTATCAGCGGAATTCTTATGATTCACGATCCATCTCTTAGTTGCAGCTGTCCACAGGTCTGTAGTATAACATTTGTCAAGATCTGGAGTGATGTTTTCACGATTTTCATAGACTTCTTTTGATCCACGATACAAGCCCTCTTTAGGATAATGCTCGTGACCATCTCCGTGACGTATATAGCCCAAATAGTAGTCGAAACCACGATTTAGTGGGTGTGCAGGCCAATTAGGTTTATCATCAGACCGGCCTTGTAACCCCCACTTTCCAATTGCGGCTGTGGCATATCCTGCTTCTTTCAGCGCTGAGGCTATCGTAATGTTACTGTCAAGTTCTTTATCAAACTGATTGTCTCTTACATTGGCATGACCCTGACTGCGACCCAGTAATAAAGAAGCGCGCGAAGGGGCACAAACAGGAGCAGCAGAATAGTGCTCAGGCATCAGTGCACCTTCTTTACTCATTTTATCTAAATGCGGGGTAAATTGGCGTGGAATGCCTGAAGAAAGATCTAAGGCAAGTTCATTTTGATAAAGAACGCCTAAATCTCCATAACCTAAATCATCAGTCAGTATAAAAATGATATTGGGTTGAGAATCTGAATTACCCTGTTGTGCATAGCAGCCATTGATGGCAATAAGTATTATAAAAAGGGTATAAATTTTCAGGGATAAATTTTTAAGAAAACCGAATTTCACAATTTTTATTTTTTGATTTTTCATTTCACTAACAAAGACTTAAGGTTTAAGCTTCTAATTTACATTAATTCTTTTTGTTTAATCTTTTTAGCTACTAAATATTCAGTCTTCAAATTGATTCACACCATCTACAACGCGGTTTCTATAATCCAGCACGTCAGTTGCCGTATATGAAGAACCGTCAAAATCAAATGAATAATTGAGGTAAATCATTTTTGTTGAAGGATCGTAGTAAGAACCTCCATCATCTGTAACTTCACGAGCTCCTTCGATACTTTGAATGCTTATAGTATTATCTGTCGCCAATGTAATCTGCATAATGTCATCTCCAGATCTAAAATCTGCAAGACCGTTTACCTGTAACCTATTTGGTCCCCTCATCGTGAGCTCAATAGCATCGCTAATACCTGCAGGATATTCTGTCGTTTCGGTGTCTTGTCCAGTTGTTTTAGTGTAAGAGCCATCCTGTACATAAAAACCATAAAGTTGGTTTATGTAGCTGAAAGTTATAAGTGTGTTTTGATAATCTACAAGAATTGAATCTGCGCGAGTTACACTTTCCATTCTAAAACCCAGGGCATAATTATTTCCCAAAGACGCGGGGTCTGCGAGAAAATTGATGGAATCTGCTTTCACATAGACAAAGCCCTGCACTTTCCCAGCAGGGATGGTGATTTTATCTGTGGGATTACCATTTGCATCTAAAAGCTGGTAATATGATTCAGGCAGAACCGTAAGACCAGCATCTGTTACCAGGTTTTCGTCAAGTGAATAAGTTACTTCAACATTTTGATTGTTGGTAAGTCTGCCTCCTAGAACCGCACCTACCCCAATTTCCATGCCTTCTCCTATAATGAATGTTCGATCTATTTGTGGTTTTGGAAAATAAACCGCCGTAAATTCAAACTCTTCCTGAACAAAATCATCATATGTACAGGAAGCTGTTGTAGTACAAATGGCACATACGAAAGCGGTAACTTGTAGGAGAAAAATTAATCTATTGTTCTTCATAATTTTATTTTTTTTGGATTTTACCAACCTTGGTTTTGTTGAAGATTTTTATTAATCAAAAGCTCGTCATAGGGCAGTGGTAAATAATAATTTTTAGGCTCATAATCTCTTGCTTCAACTTCAATTTGTGAATACTCAAAGCTGTTTTCACCAGTTGGGGTTATTACAACTCCTTGCACATCAGAAGTGTTGATGATATCTTTCCATCTTCTCAAATCGTGAAAACGTTCTCCTGCAAAACACAGCTCTACTCGGCGCTCGTTTTTAAGCAATAACCTAAAGCTATTCTGATCTGTTGCAGCTTCATCTAGATAAGGGTCTGTATTGTGGCCGGCGCGCTGACGAATTTTTGCGAGCGCTTGTTTGGCCGAAAAATCGAACCCTGTTGGAACAACATCGGGCTGCCCATAGGCTTCATTAAGAGCTTCTGCATAAATAAGATACAAGTCAGACAGGTCAAGCTGTACATAAACTTTCGGCAAATTTCTGGTAACTTCTTCTGCTGGCGACGGCTCAAAATTGAGGTTATTCAAAAACTTTTTAAGATAATAACCTGTTCTTGTACCTACATCAGGAAGAAAACCGCCGAAGTAATCCTGACCACCCGGATAAATTTCTAAGGGACTAAAGTCGCTACAATCAGGACCGTTAAAGCAGGTGTCCTGATTATAAAAAATAAATCTGTAAAACCGGCTGTCCCTTTCTGAATAGGGCATATCCGGGTCGTAGCTACTTTCTGTAGCAGTTATAGGATATCCATTTGCCGCAGGAAAGGCATCTACCAGATTTTGAGAAGGGTTTACCTCACCTTGACCATAAAGACTAGGCGGGTACAGTCTATTTTCCAGTTGATTGTTTTGTCTGCTGTTGCGAAGTCTCCAAATGTGATCCGGGTTATTTTCATTTGAGTAATCATAACTTTGCAGGTTGGGTAAACCACCATTTTGCTCAATGAACTCCCCTGCCAGAGAAGCTGCTCTTTCCCATTTGTCGAGATTATTGGTAACGTTAAAAGCAGGGCTTGCCGCATAAAGAGCTACTTTAGCCTTTAAGGCATAAGCAGCAAGACCACTGGCGCGACCGGTTTCTGAATCGCTTAATCCGGGATTATCTGTGGTTGAGCCAGTGTAAACCAACGGTAGATATTCAATAGCTACGTCGAGATCTTCCATAATCTGAGTTACACATTCGTCATACGAATTTCGGGTTAAGCTCGCATATTCTTCATTAGGAAGGATTTCATTAACAATAGGAAAACCGAGCATTTCCCCATTTTCAGAAGGGCCACCAAATACTTTTAATAGCTCCCACTCTGCCCAGGCTTTTAAAAAATGAGCTTCCCCGTAATACCGACTTATGGTATTCTCATTTTCTTCAGCATCGAGAGGGTTGGGCAGATAGGGAAGGCCAGTATTATGCACCAGCTCAATATATTGATATACTTTGCGTATAACATCATAAGATTGCTGCCAGACGTATTCATATGGATTGTCAGTAGGTCCCCAATAACCTGTGGCCAGGAGGGTTTCTGTATCGTTTTCTACACCATTATCAGTTAAATATTCTACTGAAAAATCATTAAAATAATTGAAGGTATAGTTAGTATACAAAGATTCCAGAATTCCCCGAGAACGTCTTGAGAAATCGATAACCTCCTCGCGCTTTGTATATTGAATTTCATCGTCAAGAAAATCACTACATCCCAGTGCGGTGAGAAGTAGCAGTGTAAATACTATTTTATAAGTAAATTTCATAGTAGTATATTATTTAACTATTTTCTAAAAATTAAAGGAAGCCCCAATGACGTAATTGCGCATCATAGGATATTCAAACACTCCAGACCTGGGATCTTCAGGGTCTAAATCTTTCATTTTGCTAAATACTGCAAGGTTGTTTCCTTTTAAAAATACCTTGATCCTGTTAAGCGGTGTTTTTTCAGCAATTCTTTTAGGGAAGGTATAGCCCAGTTCAAGATTTGAAATTCTAAAATAACTGCCATTTACTAACCAATAGTCAGACGTTCTAAAATTATTGACACTTCGTCGCGTACTTAGTCTAGGGTTTTCATTCCCGTTGGGTAAATTCGCATTAACACTGCCAAAGTAGTTCCCTAAACCAAAATGCTGGTAATAAGCCATACCATTGAGATTAATATCATATCCAGAGACCCCAACACCAAGTACATCCAGGTTTATGCCTTGGTATTTAATCCCCGCATTAATCCCATAAGTCAGTCTGGGGGTGTTATTACCAATCACACGCTGATCTCTAGAATCAATTACGTTGTCGCCGTTAAGGTCTGCATATTTTATATCTCCGATTCTTACTTCGCCAAATTGCGGTAGTGCACTATCAATATTTTCGGCGGTAAATAAACCGTCGCTTACCAGACCGATAATATTATCTTCTGGACGGCCTTGTTGCAACCTGTATTGATCAGGAAATGGAGTTTCCGCTATGCGCTCACCAATGATTTTATTATATCCTGCATTAATTCCCACATAATATTTAAAGGCATTATCATTGTTTTGAAATCTTATGTTTCCGTTAAAACCGGTGTTTCTGCGCTCGGTATAATTAATGGTAGGTAGAAAGGCATTTGATCCCAGGGCATCAGAATACAATACTCCTGCCTGAGTAACCTGCCCATTAATGTCAATATTAAAATAATTTATATTGAGACTAAATTTTTTATACAAGCCCAGTTCAATTCCGGTAAAGAATTGATTATACACAATCCAGTCAATATCTGGATTAGGTGTTTGCCCTAATTGGAAACCAAATATCTGAGATCCGTTACCAATACCGAAAAATGGAGTGCCGGTACCATCCCATTGTTCCTGATAAAAGAAGTTGTTAGCTGTATATTCCGTACCTACCTGACCATAAGATGCTCTTAACTTCAAAAAGTCAATAGTTGTATTCTCTTTAAGAAAGTCCTCATTGGAAGCAATCCAAGCAACTCCTGCAGTCGGGAATAAATTAGTTCTGTTAGACCCAATATATTTCGAACTACTGCTTGCATTCAGATTTGCAAAAAAGACATATTTATTTTGATGCGCATAATTGCCATTTACATTAAAGCTGAGTTGCCTTCTATCAGGATTGGATGAGTTATTAGTGGGTTGATAGTATAATAAATGATTTAGGTTAAGATTGAGAATTCCCGACTCAATATCACGAATGTAACTCAGGTTACCTGCATAGGAGTAGGTGCGTTGGATCCCTGCAGCGGTCCTGCTGACATTGTTTTGTATAAATTCGGTCTGGTAGTTTCGTAAAGCTAAAGAGTCCATTCCATTTATATTTTCGAGATACTCAATGGTAAATGTTTCGGGCTGGCTATTAGCCTGTAAGGAATGTGAATTTGAGGTACGCATCATCACATAGGTATTGTATTTTAGCCCAGGGACATAATCTTTAAAATCAAAATTGAGTCCAACGTCAAAAATCATATTTGCTGAATAATCGGTACGTGTCCCACCGCTTTCGAGTTCGGCCAGCAGGTTGTTGTTGAATTGATTAGACACTATGTAAGCGGTGTCACCTACTTTAAGTGGAAATGCATTGGCGGGTGTGCCAGAAATCCAGTTAAACATAGCTCCAGAACCTAGAACTGGACGATCATTTTCTATAAAACCACCATAAACACTAGCATAGGTTTGAATGAGGTCATTCATTTTAGCCTTGATTTTGGTGCGAAAGGTAAGATTGGTTCCTTCAATGGGTTGACCTATTTTTTCAATTCCTTTGAAATCAGAATAACCTATAAAAGCACCATATTGTACGTTTTCCTGTCCACCATAAACCCCTAAAGAAGCAAAATTAGAGGCAGAAGTCTTTTCTAGAAAAGTATCCTGATAGTCCACATTGGGGTATCGAATGGGATCGGAACCGGTACGGTATGCTTCAATCGCCTGCTCACTATAAATAGGGGCTAAACCATCATTCTGTGCAGCTCTATTTATGACATTTGCATAGTCTTCTGCAGAGAGCAATTTGGGCAGCCGGGTTGTTGTATTAATACTATGCTGATAATTTACTTCAACTACAGGCTTTTGGTTCTTACCACCTTTAGTAACAACATAGATTAAACCATTATCTCCAAGTATGCCCAGCAACGAATTAAAGGTTGCATCATTAAGTATTATAACTTCATCAACTTCTCTAAGATCCACTTCAAGTCCACGAGGTTCCCCATCAATTAATACAAACGGCGTTCCTCCATTCAAGGTGTAAGAATAATTGGTATAGCCCGGCACATTTGTTTCTCTTACAATTCGTAAACCAGGGACTCTCCCTTTAAGTGCTTCTGAAAGATTATTGCCAGGGGTTTGACGCAATTCATCTCCAGAGATTCGAAAAACCGCTCCAGTAGTACGACTTAAATTGAAAGTGCCAAAAGGGGTTTGCAGAATTTCATCTGCAGTAACATTTTGAGATAATGAATCTAGTAGCGTTGAATTATTCTGAGGATTGTTCTGAGCCAGAGCAAACTCTTGGAATAAGGTTCCTACTAAACAGAAGAAATAGATTTTATAGATGCTTATGGATTGTTTCATCTGTGTGTTTTATTATTTATGCGTTCAATTAAGTGTTTATAAAACTCTTCATCAGCTAATTTTTAAGCATTATTACCATCCAGGTGTTTGATCATAGGATGGGACAGCTTCTAATTCAGCATTGGGTATAGGCCACCAATAATGTTTTTCAGTAAATGTTTTTTCAAGATTGGGTTGCTCAACATTATCAAAGCTGAAACCAGTAGGAAAAGTTTCTGTAGGTCCCCCCTGCCATCTCATTTCCAAAAATTCTACTTTTCGGTACTCTGGGAGGTGTGCCACTTTCCACCTTCTAATATCATCATAGGAGATATCTTCAAAACATAGTTCTATTAATCGCTCATTGCGAATACGCGCCCTAAGTGATTCTTTAGATCCCGTATACATACTATTTACATTCGGCATTCCTACTCGATTGCGAATAATATTTACGGCCTGTAATGCGGTAAGAGAGGTGCCGGGTGCAGAACCATTAGGACCATATGCTTCATTGGCTGCTTCTGCATAGTTCAGGTATACTTCAGACATTCGAAAAATATTGTTGTTTAAATGAAAGTCCCAGTTACCCCGGTTTCCATTTTGCCAGTATGCTCCGTTAGGAATCCATTTGCGTATTTTATAACCGGTGACATTAAGCGTTCTCCAAAGTAGGTTTGAGGGAGTGTTGGGGTCGTGAAGATCAAGACCAAAATCTCCGCTTTCATTCCTTACGGCCAGGTCGACTTTCCCTGTGTTATTAAGGGCTCCTACCGTATATCTCCATGATACTCCGTCATAAAGAATGGCATTATAAAAACGTGGATCCCTATTTATAAAGGGTTCCTGAGAATTGTAAGACGGGTCATCTTCAATGGCAAGGCCATTTTTAGTTTCAAATTTTTCTACAAAATTTGCCGTCGCACCTATTGCCTGCGGGAAGGTGTTACCTTTAATAATATTAAAACCATTGGTTTTACTAAGGCTGGGAACAGGGTTAACGATGCCACCGGATAGATCGAAGTTGTCATTGATTTCCATATAAATAACTTCCTGAGGAATAACTTTGGTTACCCCAGGTCCTACAAAAATGTTTCTATATGGGCTTAGCTCTTCAGGTTCCGGTACAAAAAGGTCACTACCATTGTGACCTACATCCATATTTATAGCATTACTGGCATCAACAAGCTGGTAGAGGCCATTTGAATTTGCGAAATTGATGAGTTCTGCTGCGCTTTGAGCTGCTAAGGCCCAGGCATCCTGATTGTTGCTGGTATTTACTAAAGGACTGGCAGCAAATAGTGTGATTCTTGATTTTAATGCCATTGCAGCACCTTTAGTAGGCCTGCCCAAATTTGCAGCATCCCATTCTACAGGCAGTAAACTTATCGCCTGGTCTATATCAGCAAGCATGTCGGTGAGATTGCTTTCGTAGCTTTGCCTTTCACGATCTAAAGATGCATTTAGATCAAGGTTTTCTTTAAAATAAACGAGCCCCCCGTGTCTTTTAGTCATTAAATGATAGAAGAATGCTCTTAAGTAGTAGGCCTGTCCCAATAGTCGGTCTATCTGTTCCTGAGTTCCATTTGCAATAAGGTCTGCATTTTGAATAAATTCATTCATGGTTCTTACACCTCTGTACCCATCGTAATACCGGTTTACAAAATAGGGGGTTGCCTGTTGATTTTCAGGCTTATTTATCAATGTAAGATAATCTCCCTGAGCGTATAAGGCATAGGTTTCTGGTGTTTCTTTGTCAAACCGACCGGGATATCCTTCTCCCGACATTATCATTGCGGTTAGAATATCTGTATTTTGGTCACGAGCACTAATTTCTGTTAAGAGTCGTGTGTAGCCGCCATCCAGAAAGTTTCGGGCCAGTCTGATGTCTGTAAAAACATCGTCTTTCTGAAGCCCATCTGTGTTCTCGGCTTTGTCCAGGTAATCTTCACAACTCAAGAAAAGATTACAACAAACGAATAGATAAATGTATTTTTTCATATTGTGTTTTTTTACTTTTTAAAATCCTGCACGAATTCCTAATGATATTCTGCGTACTATGGGGTAGATTCCTCCTCCGGTGTTTCCTTCAGGATCACCATACTTCACTTTTGAGATGGTCAAGAGGTTATTGCCGTTTGCGTAAATGCTGAATTCGTTAAGAACTTTAGATTTGCTCATGTCAAACTGATATCCAAGATTTAAACTTCTTAATTTTATGTAATCTAAATCTTCAATTAAGGCAGTCGAGGATGCTTGTAGATTTGGGTTTGTGGTGCTGGCGTGCAGGGCAGGATAAGCGGCATTGGGATTGTCGGGCCTCCAATAGTCCAGTTGTTCCGGGCGTCCGGAAGCACTTCCGCCGGGTAAAGCAAAGGCGAGATAATCATCTATAAGACCTTTATGGCCAATGGTTCCATTAAAGAGTCCGCTAAGAGACCAGCCTTTATAACCCAGAGAAAATCTAAAGCTATAACTGTTTCTGGGAGAGTTAGGAAGGTCAAACCGCACTTGATCATCCAGAGGTGTTCCTGTGACCGAACCATTAGCGTTATAGTCTATATATCGATAATCTCCCAGACCGGGATTGCCTGCAATTACGGGATAATTAACCAACTCATCAATGTTTTGAAAATACCCATTGGTCTGTAATAAGGGTGTTACTCCGGCAGGCTTTCCAGCAACCGTTGTATATTGTGGTGTTCCTTGTCCATCAGCAGTACTATAAACAATTCTATTGTCGTTATAACTGTAAAAAACGCCCACAGAATAGTCCATTTCATAACTGGTGGTATTTCTATAGTTTAGAGAAACTTCGTATCCTTTACTTTCTCTTGCCCCAAGGTTTGCAAAAGGAGGCTGAGCAGTAGAACCAAAATAGATTGGAATAGTTGCTGATGGTCTGTTTATCAAATCGTCGCGTTGATCTCTGAAAAAATCTAAAGAGCCAGTAATCTTATTTTTTAGAAGGCCAAAATCCAAACCAATATTTTCTTTGGTTACCGTAGCCCAGGTTAGAGTGGGGCTTCCTATTTGTGACTCGCCAATAACTGTAAGCTCCTGGTTTAAATCAACCCCAAAGAAGTAACGCGAGGTTTCACGTCCTCCTAAATAGTCGTAAAAGCTACGGTAAACCCAGCGGTTGTTCCCTAAACCGGATTTGTCACCAGTTTCTCCATAGGAATAGCGAATTTTAAAATTGTTAAGAGCCGGTACTAAATCTTTAACAAAATCTTCCTTAGCCAGATTGTACCCCAAACCGATTGCCGGGAAAAATTTAAAGCGGTATCCTTCTGCAAAAGTCTCGTCACCATTATAAGAACCATTAAGTTCAAGGAAATATTTAAGGTCATAATTATAGGTCACTCTTCCTACCCAATCTTCATTAAAAAATGGGAAGTCTGTGTTTTGAACCGCTTTATTCCGGCTAAAAAGAGCCAGACCCGTGACATTATGTTTTCCGAAAGTGCGGTTGTAGTTCATTTGCAGGCGATAATATTTAATATCCCTACTGTTACTCATCGTTTCACTTTGCAGATTATGTTCTAGAGGGCGCTCATAATTTCTACCTTCAAAGGATGACCAGCTACCATCACGCTCAAGCGTATAGGTGTCGATACGCGGAGCGCTAATATTGTTCCAGGATATGTTTTCAGTAGAATTGTATTGTACAGAATAATTGTATTTCCCTAAAAATGAGAGCCCTTTCGTTACAAAATCAAGCTCTTGCTGTAATTCAAAATCTATTGCAAAAACGGTGCGGTAATCCCGGTCCAAACCGTAGGTGTTGATACCGGCATAAGGATTTTCGCCTGTGCCAAAGCGTGGCTCAACTAAACCAGGATACAAGGGATCTGGATATTCAATAAGAACTTCTTCCGGGTATAGGGGTACAACTCCACCCGGAGCTGCAGTATAAAGACCTCTAAAAGTACTTCCTATATTACTATTGTTGCCCGGTATGGGAGCATTAACCTGCTCAAAGCGGTTGCTGATGCTGGTTCTTAGAGTCGTAGTTTTTGTTAAGGAAAAATCTAGATTTGCCCGAAAGGAATAACGATCAAATTTAAATGTAGGATCGTAGTTAAAAAACTGTTGTGTGCGTACAATATCCCCTTCCTGAAGGTAGCCAACTGAGGCAAAATATTTTACGAAGTCTGTTCCTCCACGCACATCAAGGGTGTGATTCTGACTAAAGGCAGATTCTTTAATCATTAGATCAAACCAGTTTGTATCTGGATAAATATAAGGTAGGCTACGATCCCTATAAAACGCTAAATCTTGTGGAGTAGAATAACCTCTCGTGTATGCCTGGTCATTTAGAATACCAGTATTTAAAGCGCTTTGCGCTTCAAAGGCATTAAGTTGTGAAGGTATTGTTGTGGGGTTTTTAATAGTAAACTGATTGGAGTAATTTACTTTGGGTTTACCTTTCTTACCTCTCTTTGTCGTAATAATAATTACTCCATTTGCTCCACGTATGCCATAAACTGCAGTTGCAGCACCATCCTTTAATACACTAATGCTTTCTACTGCAGAAGGATTAATATTTGAAAAACCTCCAACTATTTCGACACCATCTACAAGTATAAGCGGATTGGCATTACCTCTTATGAAAATATCCCCATCGTCTCTACCGGGCTGTCCTGAATTGACTACCACATTTAAGCCTGGAGAAATTCCGTTAAGAGCATTGGTCAAGTTAGGAGTTCCCGATTCTATAAGCTCTTCTCCGTCAACTTGATTAATTGCTCCCAGTACACTTTCTTTCTTTTGCTCACCGTAGCCAACAACAACAATTTCATCGAGGCTTTGAGTATCTTCTGGGAGAGATATATCGATTGAGTTAGAATTTCCTACAACGATTTCTTGAGTTTTGAAGCCAATACTTGAGAACACAAGGGTCGCTCCAGGATTAACGGTAATTTCATACAAACCGTCAAAGTCAGAAACTGTACCATTTTGAGTGCCTTTTTCAATTATGTTAACTCCGGGAATAGGCATTCCTGATTCGTCCTTCACAACACCCGTAATACTTTTTTGGGAAAAGGAGGTCCAAGAAAAACAGATAAATAGTAAAAGTAGATTTAGTTGCTTCATATAATGTACTTTCTTCTAGTTAATTTTTAATGATTTGCCCGTTATTTTATGAAGGACTACAAATGATTTTTAATTTGCGATGTGTGTACTTAGCAAATTTGTTTTCTTCTTAACATTTTCTTAATGGGGGAATTCATAATCTGGCGGGGGTGTTTTCGTTAAATATTTAACATTTAAGAAATTAGCCGCACTATGTATGCCTTTAGGAAGGCTGGGATGTTCAAATAACTAAGGGGGTATTTTGATCGATTAGAAAGGAAAATGAGGATATACCCCCTCTTATAAACGTTCGGAAAGTAAAATTGAACCGGTTCTTTTTGCAAAGACTATCATAAGACTTACAAGATGAAACCCAATTAGGATTTCTACCATTTAAAAACTTTCAAATTCTCACGAAAGTATGGTTAGACTCAATTTATAATGGAAACTTTGGATTCTATTTTTCGGATATACTTGAAGTTGTTGTTATTATCCTTAAAAGATTGGCAAAAAGACTATTTATAAATTCAATTCTTTAAAAGCTTTAGTTTTGCCGAAAATGTCTACTGTAGGTTAAAAGAACTACCATTTGTAGTTAATGACAGTTACTGATTCAGATAATTCTAAAACTTTTGGTAGAGAACCATCTCTTTTTAGTGATTTTCAGGATTCTAAATGCTCTTTAAAAAACGCGATTGTGCGTTCCCAGGCTAACTCGGCAGCCTCTTTGTCATAGCGCGGAGTGGTGGTGTTATGAAATCCGTGGTTTACGC
>CAYNMH010000005.1:0-51161 GCA_964398145.1 uncultured Flavimarina sp.
TAAAAAAACAAAACCAGACTAAAAATCTGGTTTATTTTGTGACTTGGCTGGGGCTCGAACCCAGGACCCTCTCCTTAAAAGGGAGATGCTCTACCAACTGAGCTACCAAGTCTTTCCCTGAATGCGGGTGCAAATATACAGCCATTTTTTTGATCTGCACAAGGCTTTTTATAATAAATTTGAAGAAAATTATTCGGGAGTATTTAGTGCTCTGAAAATCAGATTCATTTTTTATGAAAATTTATTTAATAGGCTATATGGGGTGCGGGAAATCTACCCTGGGTAAGGCTTTAGCTCAAAAGCAGAAACTCAGATTTATCGATTTTGACGCGTATCTTGAAGAAAATGAGAAACAAAAAATCGCAGAGATATTTGAAAAGAAGGGTGAAATTTATTTTAGAAAACAGGAATCTAAATATCTTGATGCACTTTTAAAAGCTGAAGAAGATGCTGTTATAAGTTTGGGAGGGGGCACGCCCTGCTATGGGGACGCTATGAAACGCATAAAAGCCGCAGAAGGGACTTCTGTTTATATTCAGGTTCCCGTCGCGGAGCTTGCCTCGAGATTGTGGAGTCAGCGGGATCACCGGCCGGTTTTAAAACATCAGGATACCCCTGAAAAATTAGAAGAGTTTGTACGAAAGCATCTTTTTGAACGTAGTTTTTACTACAATCAGGCAGATGTGATTTTACGTACACAAGGTCAAACGCAGCACGAATCTCTAATTGCCCTTGAAGAAGCCTTATTCTAGTATGGCGTAGTCTCCTTCCGGCTTAAAGCGGACTTTTACACGCTCATTAAGCGAAGTGCTAAGGGAAATACCTTTATAGTCGGCTTTAACCGGATATTTTTTATGGTTTCGATTCACTAAAACAGCAGTCTTAAACTGTTTAAGGGGTACGTCCAGAAAGTGTTTTACCCCATAAATCAGAGTGGTGCCCGAGTTGAGTACATCATCTATAAGTACAAGCGATTTGTTAGCATACTCTTCCGCTTTAAGGGAAGTCTCAACAGTACCCTGGGGTGCAGTTTTATTCATAGTGACCCGGCAGAGAGTGCACTTAATTTCTGATATTTCTTCAAGAATAGGCTTAAGCCGTTCTGCAATAGCATAACCATTCAAGGCAACACCGGCGAGAATAATCTCCCGCTCATCTACATTACTCTCGTAAATTTGATAGGCAATTCGGCGTATTTTATGTTGAATATCCTCGTGTGAAAGTATAGTTTGTACAGCCGTTTTCATGTTTTATACTAAAGGGTTTCAGATTTTTTCAAAGATAGCGAAGAGTTCTTTGCCTGCTCTGGGTTTTATGGAATTATAACACGCCTCCAGAGTTTTTATGTGAAAGTCCTCTGAAAATAAATCTATATATTCTCTTTTGCTGCCGCCAAAAGGAGGGCCCTGGTCGGTTAGTGGAAAATCAAAAAACAACCCGGTAAGTTTTCCGCATTTGCGCAGCAGATCTGCACAATGCCTGGCATAGTAAATTCTTAGGCGCGGTTCTAAAGCGCAGAAAAATGTCTGCTCCAAAATGAGATCATAGCTTCCGGAATGTTGAAAGAAATCGCCTTCGATAATTTTTAGCGACTTAGAATGCGGCAGACGGTTTTCAAGCTGTTTAAGTGCCGTAGTTGAAAGATCAATTACGGTGAGATTAGTAAATCCGTTTTGTGTTAACGCAATGGCCTCGTGACCATATCCCGCTCCGGGAATCAAAATGCGTAAATCTTTATCCAGGAGTTGATCTGCATAGGTCATTAGGGCAGGGGAGGCATAACCAATGTCCCAGCCGGTATGTGCTTCTTGATATCGGGATTCCCAATATGTTTTATCGAATTCAGTCTTCAAAAAAGTCGTCGTTTTCATAAAAATCATCCAGATCGCGGCGGTCCTTTTTAGTAGGGCGGCCGGTGCCTTTCTTGCGGTAATAGTCTTTAGAGTATTTAAGCAAATCCAGTTTTTCCAAGTTTTCGGCCGGGGTACGGTCTACGCAGTACAATCCCGTAAGTTTTGCCCCAACACGGCTGGGAGGATGATCTAAAACCTCTATAACATAGTCAATTTGATTTTTACGTATTTGAATGGTGTCTGATGGAAATACCTCGCGGGAAGGTTTTACTGCAACATCGTTCATTTTTACCTGTCCTTTTTTACAGGCTTCTGTAGCTATAGAACGGGTTTTAAAGTATCGTACACACCACAAATATTTATCTACTCGCATAATCTATTGCTTTAAAGCTCGTTTTTACAGTACAAAAATAGCGCAAAATTGTATCTTGCGCGACCTAAAAGGATATTGATGACTATGATGAAAAATACGGTTTTAGTTGCTCTTGGAGTTTTATTGGTTACTATTTCGTGTAGTAAAGATGATAATAATAACGGCACACCTGAACCACCTATTCCCTTTGAAGAATCTGTAATTACCAGTCAGGAAAACTTAGAAGGTTATCTATCAACTCATTTTTACAATTACGAGGAATTTGAGGCTGAACCTGCTGGTTTCAATTATAAAATTGTTTTTGATACCATTTCGGGCGATAATGCAAATAAAATTCCATTGATCGATCAGGTTATCACAAAACAGGTTTTAAGAGGGGATATAGAATACAATCTATATGTTTTAGTTGCACGGGAAGGAATGGGGGAAAAACCTCATTTTGCTGATTCTGTCTTTGTTAATTACTCCGGGATCGTTCCTTATGGAGTGAATTTTGATAAAGTTGCTACCCCTGTTTGGTTTGATATGGCAGCTGCTGCGCCGGCGGCAGAACTTTACACACAATCACCTAATGCACTAGATGGCTTTGCAAATGCACTTCCTGAATTTGGAACGGCTTCCAGCTTATCTCAGTCTGAAACAGACGGCTCGCTGGTGTACAGTAATGATTATGGTATTGGGGCATTGTTTATGCCTACGGCTTTGGCATATTATAATTTGGGGTCAGGTCGAATAAGACCTTATGATGATCTGATTTTTACATTTGATTTGATTTCTTTTAATCAAACAGACCACGACGGTGATGGAATTCCTTCTTATCTGGAAGATGTAAATGGTAATACCTATGTAAATGACTTAGGTGATGATACTGATGGAGATCGGTTACCAAATTATGTTGATTCTGACGACGACGGAGATGGGATTCTTACTCGAGATGAGAGTGAATGGAACCCGGAGGATGATAGCATAACCCCTGACTCAAACAACGACGGTACTCCAGATTATCTAGATCCAGACAATTAATTATCAATAGTAAGTAACTAAAAAAAACCGCTGCTCAACGAACAGCGGTTTTTTTAATTTAAATAATTCTCGATTTATAAATTGAGAGACAAGCTAATGATCAATTGATCGGGTCTGGTATCTATGCGCGAGTCGTTAGTAATGATGCCATTGGTACTTAAGAATTGTGCTTCATTATCTTTAAATCCACGTTCGTAGCGCAGATCAACGCCCAACTTGCCCAGGGCAAGACCAACGCCAAAATTAAGACCTACGGTAAAATCATCCTGTACATCACCCAGATCAACTCCTTCATATTCGGTATCTAAAATATACTGTAAAGAAGGACCTGCAAATATGTTAATGGGACCAAACACTTCAAGTCCTACTAAAAGTGGGGCGTCTAGTTTTTGTACACTAAAGGCATCACTTTGATAGGTAGTTTTAAGTTTGGTGAAAACCAATTCTGGTCGAAAATATAAACGCTCTCCCGTACGACCATATACTCCCACGTGAAATCCAAGATCCCGGTCGGGATTTTCATAGGCTTCGCCTACATCATTGCTAATGTCGCCGGTTGCACCATAATTAAGCCCTGCTTTGATTCCAAAGCCCGGGTCTGACTGCGCGTAGGTTAGTGACGCGACTAAACAAAAAATTCCTAAAAATGCGTTCTTCATATCAATTAAGTTGTGCCCTTGCGAGCGGTTAAAATTAGATGGAATCAAAAATGATTCCGTAATTATTGGTTGATGCTTTGAAGCGGCATTTTTAGGAATGCGGAATTTAAAAGTGCCTACTTCTTAGCCAGCACTGTATTAACGGCTTCTACAATAGATTTAGTATTGAGGCCATATTTTTCCATTAATTCAGCTGGTGTGCCCGATTCTCCAAAGGTGTCATTCGTGGCAACAAACTCCTGATAAACGGGATCATGTTTAGCCAGCACGCCGGATACGCTTTCGCCCAGACCACCCAAATAATTGTGCTCTTCGCAGGTAACTACACAACGGGTTTTTTTAACTGAATTTAAAATCGCTTCTTCGTCAAGTGGCTTGATGGTGTGAATGTTAATCACTTCAGCTTTAATGCCTTTTTCTTCCAACTGCTCCGCAGCCTCAAGCGCATGCCAAACCAGGTGACCAGTAGCAAGAATGGTTACATCAGAACCTTCAACCAGGTGAAGAGCTTTTCCTATTTCAAACTTTCCGTCTTTTTCGGTGAAGTTAGGAACGCTTGGGCGTCCAAATCGTAAATACACCGGACCTTCGTGGTCTGCGATTGCGATGGTAGCTGCTTTGGTTTGATTAAAATCACACGGATTGATAACGGTCATGCCCGGAAGCATTTTCATAAGGCCGATATCTTCCAAAATCTGATGCGTGGCACCATCTTCACCCAATGTCAAGCCTGCATGTGAAGCACAGATTTTTACATTTTTACCGGAGTATGCCACACTTTGACGTATCTGGTCGTAAACCCGACCGGTCGCAAAGTTTGCAAAAGTGGTGGCATATGGTATTTTACCGCCTATAGTCATCCCGGCAGCCATACCTATCATATTGGCCTCGGCGATACCCGTCTGGAAAAAGCGTTCGGGGTGGTTTTTTTGAAAATCATTCAGCTTAAGTGATCCGGTAAGGTCTGCACAAAGGGCGACCACATCTTCGTGGGTTTTGCCCAGCTCGTCCATCCCGGCACCAAAACCTGAACGTGTATCTATATTTCCTGAGTTTGTGAAATTTTTCATAGTATATGTCCTTTATTTAAATCAAGATTTAAACGCAGGATTGATTTTAAGATTAATAGCTTATTTAAAGAAATCCGGGTCGTGAAGATTAATAATCTCCGAGCGTTTCCGGGTTTTGAGCCAATGCTTTTTCCAGTTGCTCATCATTGGGTGCTTTCCCGTGCCAGGCGTGGCCCTGCATCATAAAGTCAACACCATGACCCATAATGGTATGTAAAAGAATACAAACGGGCTTGCCTTTACCCGTGCGGGATTTAGCTTCTTTCAAGCCATCTAGAATAGCCTGGAGATCATTTCCTTTTTCTACTTCCAAAACATCCCAGCCAAAAGCTTCAAATTTAGCGCGAACGTTACCCATATTGAGAACCTCGTCTGTGGGACCGTCAATTTGTTGCCCATTGAGATCAACTGTAGAGATGATGTTGTCTATATTATTTCCGGCAGCATACATAATAGCTTCCCAGTTTTGACCTTCCTGCAGCTCTCCATCACCGTGTAACGAATACACTAAGGTATCATCACCGTTGAGTTTTTTAGTTTGGGCTGCGCCCAAAGCAATACTCATACCCTGGCCCAAAGAGCCAGAAGCTACGCGTATACCGGGTAAGCCCTCGTGAGTAGTAGGGTGTCCCTGTAAGCGAGAATCTATTTTTCTAAAAGTTTTCAGTTCTTCAACGGGAAAATATCCGGAACGGGCCAAAACGCTATAGAAAACCGGAGAGATGTGACCATTAGACAGGAAAAATAAATCTTCTCCTTTTCCGTCCATATCAAAACCTTCCTTACGTTTCATCACTTCCTGATATAAGGCGACAAAAAATTCGGTGCAGCCTAGTGAACCTCCGGGGTGTCCCGAGTTTACGGCGTGTACCTGCCTTACGATGTCCCTGCGTACCTGTGAGACAAAATCTTCTAATTCTTTAATGTTTGGCATGTTGATTGAGTTAAAATTTGAAGCTCAAAAGTACCCATTTTTAACAGGTATTACAATCAATAGCGCAGATAATCGGGTGGTTTTTAGGGAAATTTAAGAAGAACCGATTAATAAGTATGTATTTTACACTTATTATGGCTTTTTGCGTACCAAAACTATCTATTAAATAGTTTTATCTTTGCCGCACTAAATCAGGATATGCAATTTCAACTCGTAAGTACCGAAGTTTCTGGCAAAGCGCGTGCCGGTACCATCACTACAGATCACGGAACTATTGAGACTCCCATCTTTATGCCTGTGGGCACCTTGGGAACCGTAAAGGGAGTACACCAGCGAGAACTTACTCAGGATATTAACCCGGATATCATACTCGGGAATACCTATCACTTATACTTAAGACCGCAGGTTGATATTTTAGAAAAGGCGGGTGGCCTGCATAAGTTTATGAACTGGGACCGCAATATCTTAACCGACAGTGGCGGGTACCAGGTGTATTCACTTTCAGCTAACCGAAAAATAAAAGAAGAAGGCGTAAAATTTAAATCGCATATTGACGGCTCCTTTCACATGTTTACACCAGAGCGGGTTATGGAAATTCAGCGCAGCATAGGCGCCGATATCATTATGGCCTTTGACGAGTGCACGCCCTATCCCTGTGAGTATAATTATGCGAAACGCTCGATGCATATGACCCACCGTTGGTTAGATCGTTGTATAAATCATTTGGCCAAAACCCCGGTGAAATATGGTTATGAGCAGGCGTTTTTCCCCATCATTCAGGGAAGTACTTACAAGGATTTACGGAAGCAATCTGCAGAATACATTGCTAATGCTGGCGCTGTGGGTAATGCAATTGGCGGTCTTTCGGTTGGAGAGCCGGCTGAAGAAATGTATGCGATGACCGAGATTGTTACCGATATTCTTCCGGCAGATAAACCCCGATACTTAATGGGAGTAGGGACTCCCATCAATATTTTAGAGAATATTGCGTTAGGTGTTGATATGTTTGACTGTGTGATGCCTACTCGTAACGGACGTAATGGCACCCTTTTTACGCAACATGGTACTATTAATATAAAAAACAAAAAGTGGGAAGCCGATTTTTCCCCGCTAGATCCGGATGGAACGACCTGGGTAGATACGGCTTATTCCAAAGCTTATGTAAGGCATTTATTTAGCGTGAATGAAATTCTGGCCCGCCAGATCGGGACCATTCATAATCTGGGTTTCTATATGTGGCTGGTACGGGAAGCACGTAAACATATTATCGCAGGTGATTTCAGCACCTGGAAAGATAAGATGATCAAACAAATGGATAAACGACTGTAGATGAAAATCTTAGACTGGTACATTTTAAAGCGTTATCTGGGTACGTTTATCACGATGCTGTTGCTGTTTATCCCTATTGGGATTACGGTAAACCTTGCAGAGAAGATTGATAAAATACTCGCTAATGAAGTACCTTTTGTGGAGGTTGCCATTTACTATCTTAACTTCACCATTTACTTTGCAAACCTGTTATTTCCATTATTTTTATTTTTATCGGTAATCTGGTTTACTTCCAAACTGGCCAATAATACCGAAGTTATTGCCTTCCTGAGTAGCGGGGTTTCGTTTTATCGATTCTTAAGACCTTACATCATAGGAGCAACTATCGTGTGTATAGGGGCTTACATTTTGGGAACTTACCTTGCGCCTGCTGCGAGTCGCGGGTTTAATGAGTTTTCATACGAATATTTAAAAAATAACAAAGATGCCCGCGAGACCAGCAATGTATACCGGCAAATCAATGACAACGATTACATTTACGTAAGCAGGTTTACACCATCCACTCGTATGGGCCAAAATTTTACGCTCGAGCATTTTGAAGACAATACCTTAAAATATAAAATCCAGGCGCGTAGTATTGTTTACATTCCTGAGGATACGGTTTACCGCTTAAATCAGTACAAAAAGCGGATTGTCGGAAAAGAAGGAGACCGGCTCATTAGCGAAACCAAATTAGATACCACCTTTTCTTTTGATCTGGAAGATCTTACCCCGCTGGAATATATAGCAGAAACCCTAACCACGCCGCGTTTGCGCGAATTTATTGCCAAGGAAAAGGCCAGAGGTTCTTCCGCTATTAATCGTTATGAGGTGGTACTTTATAAACGTTTTAGTCTGCCGGTAAGTGCTTACATACTTACGATCATCGCGGTGGCAGTGTCGTCTATGAAGCGTCGGGGAGGAATGGGTATCAACCTGGCTCTGGGAATTTCTTTGGCTTTTATCTTTATCTTCTTTGATAAAGTTTTTGGCACCATATCAGAGCAATCAGATTTTTCCCCAATGGTGGCCGTATGGCTGCCTAATGTGCTTTTCGGAATATTAGCGATTTATCTGCTCAACTATGCAAAGCGCTAATTTAAAAGACCAGCTGCATCTGCATTTTATTGTTTTTATCTGGGGTTTTACCGCAGTTCTGGGTGCACTCATCAGCATTGGAGCCCTAGAGCTGGTATGGTATCGTATGGGGTTAGCAAGTCTGGCTATATTCGGTTACCTGCGATTGAAACGCATCCCGCTGGCAACCAGTAAAAAAGCGCTGTACGTTATGCTGGGAGCAGGCGTGCTCATCGCTTTACACTGGATCACCTTTTTTGGAGCCATTAAAATCGCCAATGTATCGGTTACGCTGGCGATGATGAGCACCGGAGCTTTTTTTACCAGTATTCTGGAACCATTATTTTATAAACGAAAACTTATAGGCTACGAAATCCTTTTTGGACTGCTGGTAATCGCAGGGCTGTATATGATATTTAATGTGGAAACGCGCTATACGAGCGGAATTTTGGTAGCCTTACTTTCCGCGTTACTCGCATCGGGTTTTACCTTGATTAATGGCAAACTGGTAAAAAATCACCATCCGGTAAAAATTTCATTTTATGAGATGCTCGCCGGTGCCGGAAGCATCACGCTTTTTCTGGCTTTTTCGTCTCAATTCACTGCCGGGTTTTTTAAACTTGAAGTGTTTGATTGGGTGTATTTAGGAATCCTTGCGGTAGTATGCACAGCCTATGCATTTATTGCTTCCGTTACCGTCATGCGAAATCTTTCGCCTTACACGGTGATGCTTACCACCAATTTGGAACCGGTTTACGGGATTGTTCTGGCCTTTTTAATACTTGGCGATACTGAACGGATGCATCCCGATTTTTACTATGGTGCACTTTTAATTCTGATCACGGTTATCTTAAACGGAATTTTTAAAATGCGCCAGCGTAGAAAGCAACAGCGTGCAATACAGAACAGCACTCCCTTTACTTAAGAAAAGTTTGGCTTTTCAGGGAGACCTTTCTGTTTTTCTAACACGAATTAAAACCTAAGAGTTTGATTTTTAGACCCCAAGGAGGTCTGCATTCCTTCTGGATTATCGGGTAAATGCGTTATATTTGTCAGCTAATAAAAATCTTCCCCTAATGGAATATTTGGATTTTGAACAACCCATCAAAGAGCTTGAGGAACAACTCGAAAAATGCACTCTTATAGGACAGGAAAGTGACGTAGATGTGACCAATACCTGCAAGCAAATCGAGAAAAAGCTTAAAGAAACCAAAAAAGAACTTTATAAAAACCTTACGCCCTGGCAGCGGGTGCAGTTATCGCGACATCCTAACAGGCCCTATACGCTAGATTATATAAAGGCTATTTGTGGCAATACATTTTTAGAATTGCATGGTGATCGTACCGTCAAAGACGATAAGGCGATGATAGGCGGTTTGGGTAAAATTGGCGATCAGAGCTTTATGCTCATTGGTCAGCAAAAGGGATATAATACGAAAACAAGGCAGTACCGTAATTTTGGAATGGCAAATCCGGAAGGATACCGCAAGGCTCTCCGTCTGATGAAAAGTGCCGAAAAATTCAATATTCCGGTGGTGACCTTTATAGATACACCGGGTGCCTACCCGGGACTGGAAGCTGAAGAGCGTGGTCAGGGTGAGGCCATTGCCCGTAATATTTTGGAAATGACCCGCCTTAAAGTGCCGGTTATTGTGTGTATCATTGGTGAAGGTGCCAGTGGTGGTGCCCTCGGTATTGGTGTGGGTGATAAGGTATTAATGCTTGAAAATACGTGGTATTCGGTAATTTCACCGGAATCCTGTTCATCAATATTGTGGAGAAGCTGGGAATTTAAAGAGCAGGCCGCTGAAGCCCTCAAGCTTACGGCGACTGACATGAAAAAACAAAAGCTCATCGACGAGATTGTTAAAGAACCTCTGGGTGGTGCACACAGCGATCGTGAAAAAACCTTCAATACAGTAAAAGAAAAGATTCTGCAAGCTTATGATGAGTTTAAAAACTTATCACCAGCCGAACTCGTTAAAAACAGAATGGAAAAATATTCTGAAATGGGAGTCTTTAAAGGCTAACAGACTTAAACATCACCTGTCATTTAAATCCGGAGTTTATGACTCTGGATTTTTTTATGGTTGTTAACAAGATTATTTAGTTATTAACAAGGGTATTGTTAACTTGTAGTGAACAACGACCGGTCAAAAAACTTGAATCGCCCTTAACAATTTTTTTACATTCGTTCCCATGGAAAATTTGAAGACCAAACCAAACTATATACTTCCCGGTAAAGACGTTATCTCCCTCGAGAAGGGAAAGTTACCGCCTCAAGCAATTGATTTAGAGCAAGTTGTTCTTGGGGCCATGATGATTGACAAAAAGGGGGTAGATGAGATCATCGATATCCTGAGTCCCGAAGTTTTCTATAAAGATGCCCACCAGCACATTTACGATGCGATACGTTCGCTCTTTGAAAATGGGGAGCCTATTGACTTATTAACCGTTTCAGAGCAGTTAAAGCAAATGGCCAAGTTAGATAATGTCGGTGGGGATTATTATTTGATTCAGCTAACACAAAAAGTTTCTTCCTCGGCGCATATTGAGTACCATGCGCGTATCATTTTACAGAAATACATTCAGCGCAGCCTCATTAAAATTTCTAACGAAATCATTGAGGAAGCTTATGACGAGACCACAGATGTTTTCGACCTGCTCGATAATGCCGAAAGTAAACTCTACGAAGTTACGCAGGGCAATATCAAAAGAAGTTCTGAAACAGCCCAAAGTCTGGTCATTCAGGCTAAAAAGAAAATTGAAGAAATATCCAATAAAGAAGGCCTTTCGGGAATACCCTCCGGGTTCGACCGTCTTGATAAGTTGACCTCTGGCTGGCAGCCCAGTGACCTTGTCATTGTTGCGGCTCGTCCAGGTATGGGTAAAACGGCTTTAACCTTGTCAATGGCCCGTAACATTGCCGTAGGGCAGGGCATACCGGTGGCATTTTTCTCTCTGGAGATGGCTTCGGTACAGTTGATCACGCGTTTGATCTCTTCCGAGACCGGACTTTCTTCGGAAAAACTGCGTACCGGAAAACTGGAGAAACACGAGTGGGAGCAGCTTAACGTAAAAGTGAAAAGTCTGGAAAAGGCTCCGCTTTTTATCGACGACACTCCTTCGCTTTCTATTTTTGACTTACGTGCGAAAGCGCGGCGTCTCGCATCGCAACACGGAATTAAGATGATCATCATTGACTACCTGCAGTTGATGACCGCAGGAGGAAGCCAGAAAAATGGAAACCGGGAACAGGAAATCTCTATGATCTCGCGTAACCTCAAGGCTTTGGCAAAGGAACTGGACGTGCCGGTGATTGCGCTTTCGCAGCTCTCGCGTGCTGTAGAAACCCGTGGCGGTAGCAAGCGTCCGTTGCTTTCTGACCTTCGGGAATCGGGTGCGATTGAGCAGGATGCAGATATCGTTTCGTTTATTTACCGTCCCGAATATTATAAAATCGACGAGTGGGATGATGAGGAGCGTAGCCCCACAGACGGCCAGGCTGAGTTTATCGTAGCCAAGCACCGTAATGGTGGACTTGAAAACATCAGGCTTAAATTCATCGGCCATCTCGGTAAATTTGATAATCTCGACGACTTCAGTACGCCTTATCAGTTTGAGTCGGCAATGAATCAAAACGCCGCTGCAAACGATGACACCTTTAGACCGGATAGTTTCCCCACTCCGGATCAGGCTTTTGGTAGTAGTATGAATGATGGGGGCTTTGGAAATGATGGCGATGATGAAGTTCCATTTTAAAGAATTAGGTTTGTTGAAATAGTGTAAAAGGAAGTCAAATGTGGCTTCCTTTTTCTATTTTCCATATATTGAGAATTTAAATCGATGAGTCTGTTAAAAAAAATTGTCTGTACTCTTTTTAGTCTTTTTCTGGCCTATCAGGTTTATTTTCTATTGGAAATCCTGATACGTTTTCAGGCTAAGACATTTTCAGTATCTGTTCAATTTATTCTGGCTTTTCTGCTCACACTTTTTATTACCGGTGTTTTCGCTTTTTTAGGCTTTGTGTATCCGTCTCACAGGCTCTTGCCTAATTCGTACTACGAAATTCGAAATCCGGTCAGGCTCAAAAAAATGTATACGATCGCACAGGTTGATCTTTTTAGAAAGGCTCTTTTGCTTTTTTTCTGGGGTGCCCAAAAAAACCGCAGGAAGTATTTTGACGGTTCGCGACAGGGTTTAAGGAACTTTATCTATCAGACTCAACAATCTGAATTTGGTCATCTCGCGGCCTTTTATACCATCCTGATTGCTTGTGCCGTGTTGCTGTTTTATGACTATTATCTACTGGTAAGCTTTGCTTTTTTAATCAATATTCTGGGCAATGCGTACCCGGTAATTCTTCAGCGCGCTCACCGCATACGTATCGGTAAACTATTTAAATAGGATCGAAAGATACTAGGCATATTCTTTGCAACGTTGTATTTTCAATACCGCTTATGAAAACACACTTTTACATTTCCTATTTGATAAAGAAGACCTCGTTTATCCTGATATTTTTAGCATTTAGCCTTCCGGCAATGGCCTCCTATGTTTTGATCCCAATGGATGCTGAAAGTCAAAAGGAGCACCTTAAAGCCTATGGAATCACGTATTGGACCCTTGCAAAACAACAGAAAGTAAAATGGCTGCTCAATTACCGGGGTGGTTCATTTTTGCTTCCGGATACCGAAGAATTACAAAAAGAATGTAAAATACGCGGAGTTTCTTTTGAGGTGTTGAGTGATGCTAAAACGGAAAGTATTCTGGCAGAAATTGAAAGTCCGTCACAGAATATGGAAGCGGTAGTGCTTGAAAAAGCACCTAAAATTGCCGTTTACACTCCAGATGGCACTGCGCCCTGGGACGATGCGGTGACGATGGTGCTCGAGTATGCTGAAATTCCCTACGATAAAATTTACGATCGCGAAGTGCTGGGCGATGAGCTGGTGCTTTACGATTGGTTGCATTTGCATCACGAAGACTTTACCGGGCAGTATGGTAAATTTTATGCTTCCTATCGCGCAACTCCCTGGTACATTAAGGAGAAACAGGAGGCTGAGGCTCTGGCAACCGAGTTGGGTTATGATAAAGTCTCTCAGGAAAAGCTGGCAGTTGCCACTAAAATAAGTGATTATATAATAGGCGGTGGCTTTATGTTTGCGATGTGCAGTGCTACAGATAGTTTTGACATCGCACTTTCTGCTGAAGGTGTTGATATTTGTGAACCGATGTTTGACGGTGATGCTTCAGATCCGAATTATCAAAGTAAAATAAGCTTTGACCGCACGTTTGCTTTCCAAGATTTTACTTTAGAAAAAAGCCCCATGCGTTATGAATTTTCGAGCATCGATACCACTCCGTACCGCGGGGTAAATATGGATACAGACTATTTTACACTTAAGAGCTTTTCGGCAAAATGGGATCCCGTCCCTACCATGTTGTGTCAAAATCATACGGCTCTTGTTAAAGGTTTTATGGGGCAAACTACGGCTTATAGTGCTGAACAAATTAAGCCTCAGGTACTGGTTATGGGTGAAAATAAAGCTAATGGTGAGGCGCGTTACATACACGGAGTAAAAGGGAAGGGATTTTTTACGTTCTACGGAGGCCACGATCCTGAAGATTATCAACATCGCGTGGGTGACCCAAAAACCGAATTGCGTTTGCACCCCACCAGCCCCGGATACCGGCTTATTTTGAATAATATTTTGTTCCCCGCAGCCAAAAAGAAAAAGCAAAAAACGTGAGGTCTCTTTATTTTAACGTCTTGCTTATGTTCACTCTTGTTTCGACTTCAGGATCTAATCGTGATTTGACTTCCTATTCAGGCAGTTTTAAATCTAAACATGAAAAACCTGCTAAAGCCGAATTTTCCTTAGGGACTTCAAATAAAAAAGCGCGCTTCAGCTGGGAGGCACAGAAGCCGCTCAAATGGGAAGATTTTAGAGGAATACCGGACAATCATAGTGGTTTTGCCGCGACGTCAAATACCGGAATGAGTCATCGGTATGTCGTAGATAAACAGGGGTATTTTGTCAAAAACTCTTCCGAAGTACACGCTAATTTTTACCCGAATCTTTCCTGGTATATCCCAAAGCTAATCAATGAAGGCACGCTTGCACACGAGCAGACTCATTTTGACATTTCTGAACTGCACGCTCGCAAGCTTCGTAAAGCCATTGCTGAAAAACAATTTAGCCGAAATTCCAAATCTGAAATCACCGCTATCTATCGGCAGATCGAACAGGAAAGACGTGAAATGCAGACGCGCTTTGACCGGGAAACTAAACATTCTGTAAATCGTGAACGCGAGTTAGCCTGGGAGGCTTACATAGCTCAATTACTACATAAATACAGGCAATGGTCTCCTAAATAGCAACGTTAATCTTCTGTTAGAAGTTTCTTCCGTATACTGGAAGTCCATTAATTTTAAAAGAAAAAGCTATGATACGAGAAGGAAGTGAAGTCAATTGGAAATGGGGAAACGGCACCGCCACCGGCACCGTTAAAAAAACCTATACCAAAGAAATAACAAAAACTATAGACGGGTCAGAAATTACCCGAAAAGGTGAGAAGGGTGATAAGGCTCTTTATATTGAACAGGAAGATGGTTCTAAAGTTTTAAAGCTGGAGAGCGAAGTACAAAAAGCCTAATCTATGGCAGAGTTTATTAAACTTTACGAGGAGAATCCAAGCGAACGCGAAGTCAAGCGGATTGTGAAAATTCTCAAAAATGATGGTGTCATTATTTATCCAACAGATACAGTTTATGGTCTGGGTTGCGACATCACGAGCAATCGCGCTCTGGAGCGTGTGGCGCAGTTGCGCGGAGTGAAGCTTGATAAAGCCAATTTTTCATTTATTTGTGAGGATTTAAGCAATCTCTCAGACTACGTGCGACAAATAGACACACCTACATTTAAATTGCTTAAACGGGCGCTTCCCGGTCCGTATACTTTCATTCTTCCCGGGAATAATAATTTACCCACCGTATTTAAAAAGAAAAAAACGGTAGGGATTCGGGTACCCGATAATTCTATTGCACGTGCTATTGTGAAAGAGCTGGGTAATCCCATTATTTCAACCTCCATTCGGGATGAAGATGAAGTAATTGAATACACTACAGACCCTGAACTCATTCTGGAAAAATGGGGTAAACTGGTTGATGCAGTAGTAGACGGGGGTTATGGTGGAAATATTCCTTCAACTGTCATTGATCTTACTGAAGGAGAACCTGTGCTTATACGGGAAGGCAAGGGGTCAGTGAGTATTTAGATATATTTGGCGAACAGGGTTAAATCTGAGCCAATTACCTATTCTTTACAACTAATTTTTTTTGAGAATAGTAACTTTTACTAAAAATAGTATGAGTTATTTCAAAACAACCTCTATTCAGAATAGAGAATCCGTAAAATTATTTTATGAAGATTTTGGCGCCGGAGATCCGGTTATTTTAATTCACGGCTGGCCCCTGAGTGCCCAGATGTGGGAGTATCAAAAGCAGGTGCTGGTTGAAGCCGGCTATCGTGTACTATCCTACGACCGCAGAGGCTTTGGTCGGTCGGACAAGCCCTGGGAGGGTTATGATTACGATACACTGGCCAAAGACTTAAATGATTTAATCAATGGTCTAAATCTTACCGAAGTTACACTCGTAGGCTTTTCAATGGGTGGCGGCGAGGTATCACGGTATATTGGCACCTATGGTACTTCAAAATTAAAAAAGGCAGCGCTTATATCATCAGTTGCAGCATTTATGCTTAAAACTGAAGATAATCCAGACGGAGTTTCACAGGCAACATTTGATGAATTTAAAAGCGCAGTGCGCAAAGATCGACTGGATTTTCTAAAGGATTTCGGCAAGAACTTCGTGAATTTTGAAGATAATAAAGACAAAATCAGCGAAGCTCAGATGCATTTTAACTGGTCCATCGCTGCGCAGGCTTCTCCTAAAGCTACTTTAGACTGTATCACATCTTTCGGCACTACAGATTTTAGAGAAGATCTTAAAAAGTTTGATATTCCTACTTTAATCATTCACGGGGATGCAGATGAGGTTGTGCCTATTAAACCTTCAGGTGAGCAGGCAGCTTCTATTGTAAAAGATAGTAGGTATGAGGTTATTAAAAATGCTCCTCATGGCTTAGTCTTTACCCATACTGAAGAGGTTAATAAAATCCTCATCGATTTCTTAAATGATTAATGAAAACCTGATGGTAATAAACTAGAAAACCCGGTTTTGAGACCGGGTTTTTTAATTCTTAAAGACTAAAAGTTTTATTAGTTCTTAGGCATTCCGTCTTCGATCATTTTGTAGAACTGATCCAGTTTAGGAAGTACTACAATACGAGTTCTGCGGTTACGGGCACGACCCTCGGCAGTATCATTGCTTGCTAGTGGCACATAATAACTTCTACCTGCGGCAACCATACGCTCTGGTGGTACACCAAATTCTTCCTGAAGGATACGCACTACCGAAGTGGCACGTTTCACACTTAGATCCCAGTTGTCTTCAATCACAGAAGTGCTGATAGGCTTGCTGTCCGTATGACCTTCAACCATAAATTCAATTTCCGGTTTGTTTTTAACCACGGTTGCAACTTTACCCAAAACCTCTTTTGCACGGTTGGTCACATCCCAACGACCGCTGTTAAACAGCAATTTGTCTGAAATAGAAACATAAACCACACCTTTCTCCACGTTGATCTCGATATCTTCATCATCCATATTGCCAATTGCACCTTTTAAGCTGGTTACCAGGGCAAGGGTAACAGAATCTTTTCTGTTTAAGGCATCGCGGAAAGCTTTAATCTGAAGGTCTTTTTCCTTCATTTGCTCTAAAGACTTTTCAAGGTTTTCTGCACCTTTGGCAGATAGGGTGGTCAGGTTACCCTGAGTATTTATAAGGTCTGTATTTGTCTTACGCAGATCTGCAATCTGATCGCGAAGGCTTTCTTCAGTTGCCAGACACGAATTTAATTTTACAGTTGCAGTATTCAACATATCCTGAGTCTCTCTTTGCTTGGCTTCTAAAGCAGCATATTTTTTCTGAGATACACAAGAACTAAGCAGTACCAGCGCAGAGGCAGATACTATCATCATTTTTCTCATAATTATTGTTGTTAATTTTTAGATTTCAATACCCACAAAAATATCAAAAAAGGTGCGTAATAACAGATTCTTAACAATACTTTTAAATATTGGGGAAGATATCGGTGTAATGCTTTTTTTTAAGCACAAAGTACTGCCATACTATCGACAATGTAGTAGAATACGTCTTAGTCTTTTTAGTCCTGCGCCTCAACCGCAATAGGGAAGGGACTTTGGCATAAAACCCAAAATGCGCCCGCAGGATTGCGAGACTGTGTTTAAGTTTTCCTTCGGCTAAAAATTTTACCGCCGCGATACCATCCAGACACATCCGCAGGAACAGAATGGAATACACTTTACGACCAGGGACATTTTTGAGAAGTAGCATCAGGTTATTCCTGAAATTTAAAAACGTCTTTTGTGGGTTCATCTGTTCCAGAGTTGCGCCTCCCAAATGAAATGCTGCACTATCGCCTAGGTGCAAAATAGAATAACCCGCGGCCTGAATGCGCCAGCACAAATCTATTTCTTCCTGATGGGCAAAAAACTGCTCATCCAGTGCTCCGGCTTCATAGAAAGCCGAACGACGAACGACCAGGCAGGCCCCGCTTGCCCAAAAAATCGGTAAGCGGTCATTATATTGCCCATCGTCTTTTTCAAGGGTGTCAAACAGTCTTCCCCGGCAGAATGGATAACCAAAATAGTCGAGGAATCCCCCTCCGGCTCCGGCATACTCAAAATGATCTGGACGCTTCAAATCCAGAATTTTTGGTTGTGCTGCCCCCAGGTGCGGGTCATTTTCAAATGCTTCCAGAATAGGATCGAGCCAGCCGACTGAAGTCACAATGTCGCTGTTCATCAAAACAAACAGGTCTTCCTCAAGCCTTTCCAGAGCCTCATTATATCCCCTAGCATAGCCTCCGTTCGTAGCGTTTTGAATGATTTTTACCTGCGGAAAACTTTCCGTGAGAAAGGCTACAGAGTCATCGGTAGAAGCGTTATCGGCAACATAAACGGAGGCTTGAGTTAGGCTGTGCTCTAAAACTTTAGGCAAAAATTGTTCAAGCAAATGCCTGCCGTTCCAGTTGAGTATGACGATGGCGATGTTCACAAGGGCAAATTAAGGGGTGTAAACCGGAATATCACGCAAGAAAATATATTTTTTTTGCTCGTAATCCATTTGGCAAAAGTAATGGTTTAAACCATTGGTGACCATTAAATAAGATGCCTTCAGGCTAAGATTATACCGGGCTATCTGATCAAAAGTTTCCTGAGTGATGGCAACCTTCGGCGCTTTGCATTCCACAATGAGCTGAATAGTTCCGTTACTTTCAAAAACCACAATATCATAGCGTTTAGAAAGCCTGTTTACCTTCAGTTCTTTTTCGACATTAATGAGGCTTAGCGGATAGTTGTAGGCTTTTGCAAGATGTGCTACCGTATGTTGACGTACCCATTCTTCAGGAGTCAAAACCACAAACTTTTTGCGGATGGGGTCAAATATAAGCGGTTTATTTTCGCTATTTTTGACCCTGAAGGTATAGGGTGGAAAGTTGAGTTTCTGCATCCCGGCAAAGGTAGTTATCACCTCTGTCTATACCAAGTCTTAGTAATCTTAGGATTATAATTACCCAAAACAAGCGATTATTTGTGGAAGAAGTCACGCGTATTGTAAAAGACATTCGGAACAAAAACTACAAACCCATTTATTTTTTAATGGGAGATGAAGCCTATTATATAGATCAGCTTTCAGATTTTATTGCTTCGAGTATTTTGAACGAGGAAGAGCGCGGCTTCAACCAAATGGTGCTGTACGGGCGTGATGTGTCGCTTGATGATGTAATAGCCCAGGCCAAACGTTTCCCAATGATGGCCGAGCACCAAGTGGTTATCGTCAAGGAAGCCCAAGATCTGTCACGTGAGATTTTGGCGCAGTCAGACGATAAAAAAAACAAGCTGGAAGCCTATGCCGAAAATCCGCAGCCTTCTACCATTCTTGTGTTTTGTTATAAGTACAAGAAACTGGATAAGCGCAAACGGGTCTATAAAAATATTGCTAAAAACGGACTGATCTTCGAGAGTAAAAAATTGTATGAAAATCAGGTAGGGGACTGGATAAGGCGGGTAATGTCTGGTAAAGGCTACACGGTTGAACCCAAAGCAGCCCAGATGCTGGTTGAATTTTTAGGCACTGATCTCTCTAAAATCAATAATGAGCTTGAAAAACTCCAGCTTATCTTAGCGAAAGGCAGCACGATAACGCCGCTTGCTGTGGAGCAAAATATTGGCATCAGTAAAGATTTCAACAACTTTGAGTTGCAACGCGCCATCGGAGATAAAGATGTGGTTAAAGCACATCGCATTATTAATTATTTCGCCCAAAATCCGAAGGACAACCCTATGGTAGTAACCATTGCGTTGTTGTTCAGCTTTTTTCAAAATCTGCTTATTTACCATGGGTTACCCAGTAAAGACAAAGCTTCGGTGGCCAAAGCGCTGAAGGTCAATCCCTATTTTGTAAGTCAGTACGTAGATGCCGCGCGCAACTACCCTATGAAAAAAGTGAGTCACGTCATTAATTTGCTGCGCACAGCAGATGTAAAAAGTAAAGGAGTGGGAGCTTATAATGTCCCGCAGGGCGATTTGCTTAAGGAATTGCTGGTGCAGGTGATGAATTAATTGTAATTCAAAGTTTAAAAAATTAAACATTGAATTTTAAACTTCAAATCTTGAATACTTATTCATTAACAAAAGCCACACTATGAGTGGCGACTAAGGCAGCAGTCTCCGTTCGTAGGCGCTGCTCACCCAGCATTACCGGTACAAAGCCCGTCTTCAGGGCAAGTTCAATCTCAGCGGGTGAAAAATCGCCTTCCGGGCCTATCAATATAAGCACATCGGTACCTGCTTTTAATTTTTGTTTGAGTGAAAACCGGTTTGTTTCTTCACAATGTGCGATAAAGCGGTCTGCATTCTCATCCTTTTGCGCTTCTATAAATTCCGAAAAAGATTGCGTGGCATTCAGTTTCGGGATATAGGCTTTTAAAGATTGTTTTATGGCACTTTGCAATATGCGCTCATACCGGTCTTCCTTGATCACTTTACGCTCGCTGTGATCGCAAATGAGAGGTGTAATTTCGGAAATTCCAATCTCTGTTGCCTTTTCGAGAAACCATTCGTATCTATCGTTGAGTTTAGTGGGAGCCACTGCAAGATGCAGGCGGTAATTCAACGGTTTTTCGGTGGTAACTTCCAAGATCTTTACCCGGCACTTTGACGGAGTGGCGTGTGTGATTTCAGCTTTAAAGAAATTACCGGTTCCATTAGTAATATCGAGTACATCACCTTCCCGTTTGCGCAGCACTTTTACAATATGCTTGCTTTCATCCTTTGGAAAAGAAGCTTCTTTGGCGTCTGCCGCAATATCGGGATGGTAAAAAAGTTGCATAGTTAAAATTTAAGTCGGGATTGAGCCTTCGCGTGTGTTTCAATATAGCCTGTGCCTTTAAGATTCTCGCTTTGATATTTGAGATAGCCCACGATACCTATCATTGCGGCGTTGTCTGTGGTGTATTCAAACTTAGGGACAAAGGTTTTCCATCCATATTTACTTTCAGCATCTTTTAAAGCCTTGCGAATACCGCTATTTGCAGAAACGCCACCACCAATAGCAACCCTGGTGATGCCGGTTTGCTTTACGGCATTTTTCAGTTTATCCATCAAAATGTTGATGATCGTATACTGAATGGAAGCACAAATATCATCCCGGTGTTTTTCAACGAAATCGGGATCTGCAGCGGTTTCTTTTTGGTTGAAATACAGAATGGCCGTTTTGAGTCCGCTAAAGCTGAAATCGAGCCCGCCAACCTTTGGTTTGGTAAATTTAAAGGCTTTGGGGTTTCCGCTTTGCGCATATTTATCGATCAGGGGGCCGCCCGGATAAGGTAATCCCAGTATTTTGGCACTTTTATCAAAAGCTTCCCCCACCGCATCATCCAGCGTCTGACCTAAAATAGTCATATCAAAATACGAATCAACCTGTACTATCTGAGTATGTCCGCCGGATATGGTCATCGCCAAAAATGGAAATTCTGGCTTATCAAAACCGTCTTCATCTATAAAATGAGCCAAAATATGAGCCTGCATATGATTAACATCAATGAGCGGAATGTCTAATCCCATCGCAAGGGATTTGGCAAACGACGTGCCTACCAGTAGCGAACCCATCAATCCCGGACCGCTCGTAAAAGCGACCGCACTCAAATCGGTTTTTGTGATACCGGCCTTCTTTAAGGCCTGGTGTACCACAGGAACGATGTTTTGCTGATGAGCGCGCGAGGCGAGCTCGGGTACGACCCCACCATACTGCTCATGTACGGCCTGCCCGGCCACAACATTTGAGAGGGTTTTGTCGTTGTCCAGTACAGCTGCCGCCGTATCGTCACAGGAAGATTCGATGGCCAGGATGTAGGTTTTATTTTTTGTAGAATCTGCGTTAGGCATAGGGATTGTTCATGTACTTTTACCCAAAATTAGGTTTTACCGCGGTACTTTAGAAAGCCGTCAAGTAGCTTGACATTAAATGCTAAACTAAATTTGTATTTTGCCGGGATTGGCAAATTTAAAACTTAAAAGCATATCAGAAAATTTAGGAAAATAATAAGACGTGTCCTGTTTATCGCAATAGGCTCTTTTGCTTTGCTTCTTATTATTTTTTCTATTCCTGCGGTACAAACTTCGGTGGCCGATAAAGTTACCCGTTCTCTTAACGAAAAATACGGAACCGATATCTCGGTAGGCCGTGTGCGCATTAAATACAATGGTAATGCCCTGCTCAACGAGGTGTACATCGCCGATCATCACGAGGATACCTTAATTTCTGCCAAAACAGTAGAAGCCAGTATCCTGAGCTTGCAGCAATTACTCAATAACCGCCTTAATCTGGGTGCTGTGCGTATCGCTGACGGAACCATGAATGTGAAGAAATATCAGGGGGAAGAAAATGATAATCTCTATATTTTTTCGCAGAAATTCAATACCGGGAACCCTTCTTCAACCCCGTTTAAGCTTTCATCTTCAGAAGTAGAACTGGAGAATATGAAATTTCGGTTTACAGACTTCAACCGGGATGATCCCTATCTGGTTGATTTTTCAAACCTGAATCTGGTCGCTGAAGATTTTGAGCTTGACGATGTAGAAGTGACGGCTCAAATCAAAGATTTACAGCTCGATGCAGCGCGGGATTACCATTTGCGTGGTTTGGAAGCCGATTTTAAATACAATCCGGATGAGATTGTCCTGCGCGAAATGACGCTCGAGACTGAAAATTCGGTCATTCGTGGTGATCTAAAACTTGACACGCGAAACGAAGCGTTTTCAGACTTTAATAATCTGGTGCAGATCACGGCAGATTTTAAGCAAAGTGAAATTGCCACAACAGACCTGCAGGCATTTTATGCTGAATTTGGTGGTGGACATCGTATTGAACTTTCCGGAAAACTAACCGGTACACTGAACGATTTCCGGGTTGAAAATTTAAATCTGAGCGGGCTGGAACATAGCCGGGTACTGGGAGATGTTCATTTTGAACGCCTGCTTTCAGACGGGAATACCTTCCGCATCAATGGGAAATACCGAAGTCTTCAAACTTCTTATCTTGATTTAACCCGATTGCTTCCCAATGTGTTAGGTAACAGTCTGCCGCCCGAGCTGGTGCGTCTGGGTGTTGCCGATTTGCAGGGCACCCTTAACGTTACTGAAAACACCGTTTATGCTAATGCCGATTTGCAAACCGATTTGGGTTACCTGCAAACCGATATTGACTTTAGAAATTTTAAAAATATCGATCAGGCGCAATACAGCGGTTCATTGCGCGGGGAACGTTTTAGTCTGGGCAGGTTATTTAAAGACCCGCAACTGGAAACCGCAACTTTTAATGTAACCGTTGACGGCTCGGGGCTTGAGGCTGAAACCCTGGATACCCGTATAGATGGGGTGATCAGCAGGTTGAGGTATAAAGGTTATACGTATCAGGGGATAAGTGTTTCCGGAAATTTACAAAACCCCGTCTTTGATGGAAGGTTAACGGTCAAAGACCCGAACGCCGAGTTTACCTTTGACGGCCTTATTGATGTTTCTGACGAAATACATACGTATGATTTTACAGCTGATATTGCCCGTATTGACCTGGGAAAATTGAATTTTCTGAAAGATTCTTCGGCTGTGCTTAAAGGTAATGTTGCGATGGATATGCGGGGAACGAATATTGACGACACGGGTGGTACCATTTTATTTACCGATGCCAGCTTTGAAAATGGAAACGACCTTTATGAGTTTCAGGACTTTTTAATCACTTCGGGGTTTAGAAGGGGTATACGCACGATCACGATTAACTCACCCGATATTATTTCGGGCCAGGTTTCGGGGCAATTTAAAATAGGTGATGTCAAGGCTTTGTTTCGCAATGCGATAGGAAGTTTATATACAAACTATGAACCTACTACGATCACTACGGCTCAGTTTATGGATTTTGATATCAAAATCTACAGCAAAATTGTGGAGATTCTGGTGCCGGAGGTAGAGCTGGAGCCCGATACGTTCGTAAGGGGTAGTGTGGTTTCAGACGATTCAGAATTTAAACTCACTTTTCGTTCACCTAAAATTAAGGCTTTCGGCATTCTTGCAGAATCGGTAAATGTGCGGGTAGATAATAAAAACCCCCTGTTCAACACTTTTATCGAGGCAGACAGTATAGGTAGCGGCGTATATGGTGTTAGTGATTTCAATTTGATTAATGTTACCTTAAAAGATACCCTCTTTATGCGGTCTGAATTTAAAGGAGGGCCGGATAAACAGGATGCTTTTGATCTGAGTTTTTACCATACTATCAATGAGGATAACAACTCGGTTTTAGGCTTTAAGCGCAGCAGCCTGAAGTTTAAGGATAATGACTGGTTTCTTAATGAAGCCGATAATAGGGAGAACAAAATTGTTTTTGACAACAATTTCAGAGATATCGACATCAAGGAGTTGATTTTATCTCACGACGAAGAGCGCATAAGTCTAAGCGGCCAGGTTAAAGACAGTACTTCTAAAAACATTAAGGCCAACTTTGAACAGGTACGGCTTTCCCACATCACACCTTATATAGACAGCCTGGATTTGAAAGGTCTGGTAAATGGTAATCTTGATATTTTACAAAAAGATGGAGTGTATCTGCCCAGCAGTACCATAGACATCTCCAACTTTACCATAAACGATATTTTAATGGGAGATCTCGATCTTTCCATTACAGGTAATGAAAGTCTTACCAGTTATAAGATTAACACGACGCTGAATAATGAAGATGTAGAAACTCTGTCTGCTTTGGGCTCTATAGATGTGAGCAATAACAACCCTTCCATTGATCTGGATGTGCAATTGCGTAAACTCGATCTGTCGGCGTTTAGTCCGCTGGGAGGAGAAGTTATTTCCAAAATACGAGGTCTGGCCAGTGGGCGGGCATCGATAACGGGTGATTATCGCAATCCTGATGTAGACGGAGAGTTATTACTGCGCAATGCAGGGTTGGCGATTCCGTACCTGAATACCAATTATGATTTTACAGGAACGGCCCGAATAACGCTTAATGACCAGAATTTTAGATTCAACCGGGTTTCCTTGTCTGACACTAAATACAATACAAAAGGAACCCTAACCGGAACGATTAGCCATCAGTATTTCAGGGACTGGGAATTAGATTTGGCTATCGATACAGATCGTTTGCTGGTGCTCGATACCGAGCCTGACGACTTTGCTCTCTATTATGGAACGGGCTTTATGAGTGGGGAAGCAACTCTGCGCGGACCAACAGATGAGCTGGTTATTGACGTAACCGCTACAACAGAGCGGGGCACGGTTTTCAAAATTCCGCTTAGCGATACCGAGTCTTTTGGTGACAGCAGTAATATTTATTTTTTGAGTCCGGAAGAAAAAGAGTCCCGCTTGCGAGGTGAGGAAATTGTAATTCAGGAGATTAAAGGACTGGAGCTTAATTTTGACCTTGAGGTAACCCGTGATGCTGAAGTGGAGATTGTAGTAGATGAAGTAAATGGAAGTACCCTAAAAGGAAGAGGGGCAGGCTATCTCCTAATCCAGATAAACACCAACGGGAAGTTTAATATGTTTGGTGACTTTACGCCCTACGAAGGAACGTATAATTTCAGATACAGTGGGGTAGTTCAAAAACAGTTTGATATCCTGCCGGAAGGGAAAATAAGCTGGGACGGGAACCCTACTGAAGCCTTACTGGATATTAGCGCGGTTTATAAGACTCAGGCAAACCCTTCTATATTACTCGAAAATCCATCCATTAACCGAAAAATACCGGTTAATGTGATTATTAATCTCGATGGTGAACTCATACAGCCGGAGATCACTTTTGATTTTGAATTTCCAAACACTAGCTCCATTGTCACTTCAGAGCTGGCTTACCGACTTGATAATCGGGCGACCCGGGAGCTTCAGGCCTTTTCACTGGTGACTCAGGGTTCGTTTTTTAGCCAAAATGGAATTGATGCGCAGTCTGCTGCTTATGGCAACCTTATCGAGACTGCTTCGGGCATTTTTAACGATTTACTTTCAGACGAAGATGGCAAGTTTAATGTAGGTTTAGACTATGTACAGGCAGATAACCGGCCTGATCTGCAAACCTCCGGACGTTTTGGCTTTACCCTTTCAACCCAGATATCAAACCGGGTGATCATAAACGGGAAGGTGGGAGTCCCGGTAGGCGGCATCAGTGAGCAGGCCGTTGTGGGCGATGTGGAGGTTAATTTCCTGCTTAACGAAGATGGAACCCTGCGCGCCAGCATCTTTAACCGCCAGACAGACATTCAGTTTGTAGCCCGAAATAACGAAGGCTACACCCAGGGAGCAGGACTTTCGTATTCGGTAGACTTTAATACCTTTAAAGAACTCATCCGGAAAATTTTTAAAGGAAAGATGCGGGAAGTTGAAGAAGAAATTAAAATCATTCAGCCCGATTCTGAAATTCCCTATGACGGTTTGCAATAGTTTAAGCACTCCATACGACTATTGAGAATATCCTATTTTGTCCGTGTTTTGATTTTTAAAGTCTCAAAATGGGGGTTTTTAGATTAGAATTATCCAATTTTTACCCCACAAAAAAAAATAGTTATTAACGATAACGATTGAAATTGCTAATTCGATCAAATTCATGGCAATCGGCTTATAAAAGTGCAATTCAATTGCTATTTTTACCCTTCATTCAACATGAAATGACACAAAAAATTAAAAAAATCGGAGTTTTAACTTCCGGAGGTGATTCTCCTGGCATGAATGCAGCCGTGCGCGCAGTAGTGCGTACCTGTGCTTATCATAAACTAGACTGCGTAGGTGTGTACCGCGGTTACGAAGGACTTATTGACGGGGATTTTCATCCAATGGATGCGCGAAGTGTACGTGATATTATTACCCGGGGCGGAACTATGCTCAAATCTGCCCGTTCAGACCGTTTTAGAACACCAGAAGGACGTAAGATTGCTTACGATAATCTAAGAGAGCACGGTATAGATGCCCTGGTGCTTATAGGCGGCGATGGTACTTTTACTGGAGGATTGGTATTTAATAAGGAATATAATTTCCCCATCATTGGTATCCCCGGCACAATTGATAATGATATTTGTGGTACCGATCGTACTCTGGGCTATGACACCGCATTAAATACAGTCGTTGAAGCGATTGACAAAATTCGAGATACTGCGAGTTCACATAACCGCTTGTTCTTTGTTGAAGTAATGGGACGCGATGTAGGTCATATTGCTTTAAATGCAGGAGTCGGTGCAGGAGCTGAAGAAATTTTGATTCCTGAAGAAAACCTGGGTCTGGAGCGTCTTTTAGAGTCGCTGCTTAGAAGTAAAGCCAGTGGAAAAAACTCCAGTATTGTAGTAGTTGCCGAAGGTGATAAAACCGGGAAAAACGTTTTTGAGCTTAAGGATTACGTAGATCAAAATCTGGAAGGTTATGATGTGCGTGTTGCCGTACTGGGACATATGCAGCGGGGAGGATCTCCGAGCTGTTACGACCGGGTACTGGCAAGCCGTATGGGTGTAAAAGCCGTAGAATCCCTTCTGGAAGGCGAAAGCAACTATATGGTAGGAATACAACACGAGAAAATGATCTTGTATCCTATAGAGAAAGCAATTAAAGGAAAATCACATATTAATAAAGAGCTTGTGCGTGTGTCTGAAATCATGACCACCTAAGCTATTATAAATTCAAAATCAGATAAAATGGGAAATTTAAAATTAGGTATCAACGGATTTGGCCGAATTGGTCGTATTGTTTTCAGAGCAACGGTTAAACGCGACAATGTAGATGTTGTGGCTATCAATGACTTGCTGGATGTTGAACACCTGGCGTACCTTTTAAAATACGATTCCGTACACGGTAATTTTGACGGTACAGTTGAAGTAAAAGACGGCAACCTGATCGTTGATGGTAAAACCGTGCGCATTACTGCAGAACGCGATCCTAAAAACCTGAAATGGGATGAGGCCGGCGTTGATGTAGTAGCTGAATGTACAGGTATCTTCACTTCAATGGAAACTGCAGATTACCACATTCAGGCGGGTGCTAAGAAAGTGGTGATTTCTGCTCCTTCTAAAGATGTGCCTATGTTTGTAATGGGTGTTAATCATAAAGATGTAAAAGCAAGCGATAAAATTGTTTCTAACGCTTCTTGTACTACAAACTGTCTTGCACCTCTTGCTAAAGTTTTAAATGATGCCTACGGAATAGAGGAAGCTTTGATGACTACCGTTCACGCAACTACCGCTACTCAAATGACTGTAGATGGTCCTTCTAAAAAAGACTGGAGAGGTGGTCGTTCCGCTTTAGCTAATATTATCCCTGCGAGTACCGGTGCTGCTGTTGCAGTAACTAAAGTAATCCCGGAACTTAAAGGAAAACTTACCGGGATGGCATTTCGCGTTCCTACTCCAGACGTATCTGTGGTTGATTTAACGGTAAAACTTTCAAAAGACACTTCTTACGAAGATATCAAGAAAACCTTTAAGGCTGCTTCTGAAGGTGAAATGGCCGGCGTATTGGGTTATACTGAAGAAGCTGTGGTTTCTCAGGATTTCGTAAGCGACCCACGCACCAGTATTTTTGATGCTGAAGCTGGTATTGAGCTTAACTCAAAATTCTTCAAGGTCGTATCCTGGTACGATAACGAATTTGGCTACTCAAACAAATTGGTAGATTTGGCTGAGTACGTGAATTCATTGTAATTAAAAGAGTCACCCTTTAGGCTTTTACGGGCTTAAAGGGTTTTTTATAAATTTTTATCCCATGATATTACTAGTAGATAGCGGGTCGACCAAGACCGATTGGATCGCCCTAGATGCTGAAGGTAATGAGATTTTTCAGACACAAACTTTTGGATTAAATCCTCAGGTTTTATCCTCTGAAATCATGACCGAACGCATTATCAATAATTACGAGCTGTATAAACACCGTCACGATGTGACCCACGTGCATTTTTATGGTGCAGGTTGCGGTACCCAAAAACCCAAAGAACTTATTAAAGGGGTTTTTGATGAGTTTTTTGATAAAGCTGAAGTTATTGATATTAAAGAAGATACCTATGCAGCACTTTACGCTACTACTAAAAAAGGGGAGCCGGGCATAGTTTGTATAATTGGTACCGGTTCTAACTGCAGTCTTTACGATGGTAAGGATATAGAGCAGAAAGTAACTTCTTTGGGTTACATCCTTATGGACGATGGCAGTGGTAATTATTTTGGCCGGCAGTTGCTTCGGGATTTTCATTTTAATAAGATTCCCAAAGAGCTGGCCTATGAATTTGCAAAGCAATTTGATTTAACCGCCGAAAGCATCAAAAATCATTTATACAAGATGCCAAATCCCAATACGTATTTGGCTCAATTTGCGCGCTTTGTAATAACCAATAAGGATCACGACTATTGCAAAAAACTTATTCGTAAAGGTTTTAAGCTGTTTATAGAACACCAGGTGCTTCAGTTTGAAAATGCTAAAGAAATACCGGTACATTTTGTAGGTTCTATTTCATTTTACCTGCAGGAAGAGATGAAAGCGGTTCTTAACGAATACGATTTGAAGATGGGTAAAGTATTGAAAAGACCTATTGAAGGTTTAGTTGCTTATCACAAAAATTATATGCTGGTAAAATAAATACCTTCACTATCGATACAAAAAAGCCTGAAACTTTAAAGTTTCAGGCTTTTTTATGGGTTATAAAATCGCATTATTTCAATGCAATCATGGAGATTTCAACATTTACATATTTGGGTAAATTTGCTACTTCTACAGTTTCCCGGGCAGGAGCAGTGTCTTCATTAAAATAACTCCCGTAAACTTCGTTTACTGCGCCAAAACTTCCCATATCACTAAGGAAAATAGAACTTTTTACCACGTGTTCAAAAGTCAGGCCCGCTTCGGTAAGAATAGCTTCTAGATTCTTCATGACCATTTCAGTCTCTGCTGCAATATCGCCGCTAACCAGTTCTCCGGTTTTAGGGTCCAGAGGGATTTGACCACTTATGTATAAAGTGTCTCCGGCAAAAATCGCCTGATTGTAAGGCCCTATAGGTGCCGGTGCATTTGAGGTGCTGATTATTTTTTTCATCATTTTTGGTTTTAGATAATGAGTGAGTTTCAGGTTTCGGCTTTATAAACGTTGATCTGGCGTGCGGCGTTGCTCATATTTAAGGTCACTAAGCACACTCGATTTGATTCCTATAAAGAAATTCCAGGATGCGTAGGTACCAAAAGGCGTCCAGGCAAAAGTCATATTAAAACTCTCCAGATCCCGGGCAAATCGTAGCTGGGTTGGGGTAAATTTACCGGTAGTCACGTCAATACCCGAAGAAGCCCCCACAAACCACTTTTCGCCCAGTTCCACATCCCCGCTAAAGTTAATTGCGTGGGAGGTAATCATGTTTTGCCTTGCGGTATTGCCATAATTTACGTTGTAGTTTACGCGCAGGTTCCAGGGTATTTTATAATTGTATAATTCCTGCTCCCCGTCGGGGTCTTCATCTGCTCCTTCAGTATCGTTAAATTTATTCTGCAATTGCCGGCTGTCTTCTCCCAGCAGATTATCGCGTCGTGCTCCGTTCCGGGCTGTTTGCGTTTCTTCCCCTTCGACGTCGTCATTTTCCTTTCCAAAACTTTTACTGCTAAAAGAATACCCAAAGTTTGCACTGGCATTGGTAAGCCGGAATAAACTTCCGCCATTGGCGATATTCAGCTTATCGATACGTCTGTTGTTGTTATTCAGGGCATAGGGATCCAAAGTCATATTGAAGTTGACACTCAGTTTGCTCTGAATGATAGGTATGGTTCCCCGTACGTTGACCGGACTCAGTTTTAAGCTGTCTGCCAAAAAATTATAGTTGGTTGAAATGGCCAAATTGCTCAGTAAGTCGATCTTCTTAGGTTCAAGCGCGGTCGAGTCCTTGTCGCGTACTTTGGCCTCAATGGTGTTGTTAACGTTAAAACTGATACCGCTGGAACTGAAATTACTCGGTGCACCATAAAAACCTCCGTCAAAACGGCTGTAAGTCACCTCGCGCGTGAGTGGTCCGTTAGGGTCTTCCAATGCCGGTGCCAGAAATGTTTCGTAGTATTGATCAAAAGCCGGGTTGTAGTTGAAAGAAACCGAAGGCTTAACCGTGTGGCGTATGGCCTGTATTTTTTTATCCTCACCAAAATTAAACTGACCATACAAAGTAGTACCAATACTGGTGCTGAAATTATAAGTGTTAAATCGGTCAAAGCCTTTGTTTACTTTTTCAAAAAGAGTATCCCTAGTAACATCATACCCTCTTTCTATAGTTTCAAACACCCAGCTTTCCTGAAAATTGGTACTTGCTGAGACACTGAGGTAATCAAAAAGTTTAAAGTTTGTCGTAATGGGAATACTGTGACGAATGCCCAGCTCTGCATCCCTGAACATCTGTGCCGTGAAAAACAGGCTGTCTGTGGTCTGAATTCGGTTTTCACCACTCCCCGAATAGTTGAAGTTGATGTTTTGAAATATACCCTTTTTAGTTCCTGAAGCCGGTGCAAACGGATAAATTCGACCTACGTTTACCTGCAAACTCGGCAGGGTCATATTGATTTGCTGGGTTTGCGTATTCTGGGAGTGTCGGGCCGTAAGGGCCAGGTTTACGTCTGGTACGGTCTGAAAAGTTTTAGAATAGGAAACCGAGGAACTTAGCGTATTGGTAAGACGGCTGGCCACGTTGTCAATATTCGTAGACTGGCGGAAGTAGTTGCTACTCCCCAGGTTTACCGATGCCGAAAAGCGGCTGTTGGGACTCGATTTAGTATCCTGACTGTGCGACCATTGAATGTTATAGGTATTGGTTTCTGAAAAATCGGGCAGACCGCGCTCGCTGTTTAGCAGGCGTTCAAAACGGATGTTTACATTCCCACTGAATTTATACCTTTTGCGATACGAGCTGCTTCCGCGCAGCGCATAGCTTCCATTCGTATAATAATCTCCTTGCAGCGTCAGATCTACATAATCGTTAATGGCAAAGTAATACCCTCCGTTTTGGAGGAAATAGCCGCGTTCCCGGTTTTCACCCGGAGAGGGTAAAATAAACCCGGAGACACTGGTTTCTTTTTCCATCGGGAAATAGGCAAAAGGCACTCCCAGCGGTATAGGTACATCGTACACAAACATATTGACCAGACCGGTCACAATCTTTTTCCCCGGAACAAATTTGACCTTTCGGGCGTAAAAATAATATTCCGGATCCTCTTCATTTTCACTGGTTGTAAAGCGCACGTTTTTCATAAACACCACGGAGTCATTAACCCGTTTACTCACTTCATTACGGATGTAAAACTCCTGCTGCTGGGTGCGCGAACCATAAATCAGGGCTTTTTCGGTCTTAAAATTATATTTAATGGAATCAGGCTCTACCGTGTTAGGGCCTTGGACGAAAACCGGGCCCTGGGTGTAGGTACCCGTAGAGTCAACAATTCCTTTAGCAAAAACTGTATTGGTGTTATTATCCACAACAATCTGTCCTGCTTTGATGTTAATATCTGTGTAATTAACTTCAGCTTCGTTATAAAGGTACAATTTGTTCTCCCTTCGGTTAAAGCGGCTGTAGTCTGTGGCACTGTATTTGACAATATCGGTAAGCGATTCTCTTGGAGCTGCAATGCTGTCCTGAGCGGTTGTATCCTGTGCCTGCTCGGGTTTTTGCTCACCGAGAAGCGTGCCTTTGGGTTTAAGCCTCTTTGCAGTTGCAGACGTATCGGCAGGAATCGTATTAAGACTGCTCACCGGAAGCTCCTGTGACCACACAGACCCACAGCAGATAAGGCTTAAGCCTAAAACTAGCAGTACAGAAAGGGTCTTTGTTTGCAATGGGATTAATACTATTTTTGTAAATGTAAGGGCAAAATTTAAAGCGCCAAAATTACATCTATTTTTTAGAAGCCCTAGGCAATCCCGGTTAAAATAGAAAAGCGGCGGCTGGCAGATGCGGGCACATCCCCAAAAATGCCGTAAAGGTTTTAAAATGTTTGTAAAATAGCTCAATAAAATTGACGTTACCCCACTATGAGAACGATTATAACCTACCTGATAGTATTTGTTTTTTTCGCATTTGCGAAAACAGGCTTTGCTAATCTAAAACCCCAGGATACTAAGAAGTTTGTGGTATGTATTGATGCCGGTCACGGCGGTGGCGATCCCGGGAAAAACACCAATAGCGGAATAAAAGAGAAAGACATTGCGCTCAAAATTGCCTTGCTCGTGGGAGAGCAACTCGCCCATGATAAAGATATTGAAGTTATTTACACCCGTAAAACCGACGTTTTTATTGGTCTTGAAGAACGTGGTCATATTGCAAACCGTGCCAAGGCAGATTTGTTTATTTCCATTCACTGTAATGCGCATCATTCTCAAGCTTCCGGCGCAGAAAGTTATGTTTTGGGATTGCACCGTAACCAGACCAACCTTGAAGTTGCAAAAGCGGAAAACGAAGTGATTTTTCTGGAGGACAACTATCAGGAAAAATATGCGCAGTACAATTTAAATGCACCGGAATCACTCATTGGCCTTACGCTTATGCAGGAAGAATTTCTGGATCAAAGTATTCAGTTGGCGAGCTATGTTCAGAATAATTTCAGGGAAAAATTAAAACGAAAAGACCGTAGCGTAAAACAGGCTGGTTTTGTGGTTTTGCATCAGACGGTGATGCCGAGCATTCTTATTGAGACCGGTTTTATTACCAACACCGATGAAGGCAAGTATTTAAATTCTTCAAAAGGTCAGCGGGAGATCGCGGGTTCTATTGCAAATGCGGTGATCGAATATAAAGATAACGTACGGGCAAATGACTTTCTGCCCTTGCAGAAAGAACTGCCGGTTGCTCAGGTTGAAGATGTGGTGATCGAAGACGCTGTCTTTAGAGTGCAATTGGCAGCGAGTAGCCGAAGTCTAGAGACTAAGGCTTACAACTTTAAAGGGCTTTCGCCCATAGAAAAAGAAAAGGAAGGAAAACTTTACAAATACTACTACGGTCGCACTTCAAATTACACAGAAATTCAACGCAAACTTCAGGAAGCTCAGTCTAAAGGTTATAAGACTGCCTATATTGTAGCCTTTAAGAATGGAATTAAGAGAAACGCTAATGATTTTATAAATAAAGGTTAGCAGATTAAGTCTCAAGGGATTTTATTCCTAAATTTGAAATTCATCAAAAATACAGAGCATTGAACATTTCTAGAGAGGTAAAGACAGGTCTTTTGGCGGTTATAGCCATTGCCCTTTTGGTATTTGGTTATAGTTTTTTAAAGGGAAATAACCTGCTTAATAACGACCGCACCTACTATGCGATCTATGATAATGTAGAAGGCCTTTCCCCGGGTTCCAATGTTACCATTAATGGTCTGGTTGTAGGTAAAGTACTTTCTATAGATTTTGCAGATACAAAAGGAGATTTATTGGTGACATTTAATGTTCAAAATGATTTTCAGTTTTCTAAAAACAGTAAAGCACAGATTTATGGTGGCGGGCTGATAGGGGGTAAAAACCTGTCTATTGTCCCCGAATACGACCGAAGCGATATAGCAAAATCTGGCGATACCCTTGAAGGTACCATTGATGAAGGTATTTTTGAACTGGTAAACGAACGCTTAACTCCGCTTCAGGCAAAAGTGGAGTCGGTGATGAACAGTACAGATTCTGTTCTTACAGGTGTTTCTAATGTATTGGATGAACCCACACGTAAAAATCTAAGGGAAACCATCGCAGATATTAGCCAGACAGCCATTTATTTCAAAGAAGCTTCAAAAAATCTCAATCAACTTTTAGCCGATAACGATCAGAAGCTTACGCGTACGTTTACCAATCTCGACAATATGTCTGCCAATTTTAGTAAAGTTAGTGATAGTCTTTCCCGAGTCAATATCAACGAACTGGTAGGTAAAATGGAACGCGTGGTGGCCGATTTTGAAAGTATTTCCAGTAAAATAGAGCGGGGAGAAGGAACTCTGGGGCAGTTTATTAATGATCAGGATATGTACAACAACCTGGAGCGCGCCACGAAACAAATGGAAGAATTGCTTCAGGATATTAAATTAAATCCAAAACGTTACGTACATTTCTCCGTTTTTGGAAAGAATCCCGGTCCTTATGAGGAACCAAAGGATTCACTTAAATAAAGTCGATGCAGTATCTACCTAATATTTTATTTACACTTGCGCTGGTAGCAGGTATTGGTTTTTTTGTCTTCAATTGCAGGAAACTCATACGCAATATTAAATTAGGCCGGGAGGAAAACCGAAGCGACAACAAGCCGCAAAGGCTTAAAAATATGGCCAAGATCGCTTTGGGTCAGTATAAAATGGTGCGCCGGCCGGTTTCAGGTATTATACACGTCTTGGTGTATTTAGGCTTTATCATTATCAATATTGAAGTTTTAGAAATTATCATTGATGGGATTTTTGGCACCCATCGTATCTTCAGCTTCCTTGGAGGGTTTTACGACTTTCTTATCGCTGTTTTTGAGATTTTTGCCCTTCTCGTTTTCGTGGGCGTAATCATCTTTTGGATTCGCCGCAATCTCCTGCACATCAAACGCTTTCTCAATAAAGAACTGAAAGGCTGGCCAAAGCTTGATGCGAATTTAATCCTGTATTTTGAGGTGGTGCTGATGTTGTTGTTCTTAACGATGAACGCGGCAGACCTTAGTCTTCAGCTTCGCGGTGCCGAGCATTATGCGCAGGCCTCAGGGGTAGTAGGTGCCTTTCCGATAAGTCAGTTTATCGCTCCACTATTTGAAAATCTGGATACCGCTTCAGTCATTTTGATAGAGCGTGTTGCCTGGTGGATGCATATTTTAGGGATTTTGGTATTTCTCAATTACCTGTATTATTCTAAACATTTACATATTCTTTTAGCCTTCCCAAATACCTATTTTGCGAGATTGCAACCGCAGGGTGAGTTTGACAACCTGGAGGCGGTTACCAAAGAAGTAAAACTGATGATGGACCCGGATGCCGATCCCTACGCTATGCCGGATGAAGGCGAGGCTGATGAGGCGCCGGCAAAATTTGGAGCCAGCGAGGCGACCGATTTAAGTTGGGCGCAACTTTTAAGCGCCTATACCTGTACCGAGTGCGGGCGGTGTACTCATGAATGCCCGGCAAATCAAACCGGTAAAAAATTGTCACCCCGCCGTATTATGATGGCTACGCGCGATCGTATCGAGGACATCGGTAAAAATATAGATGCTAACAAGGGTACCTTTCAGGATGATGGAAAGCAACTTCTGGACGATTACATTACACGAGAAGAACTTTGGGCCTGCACGACCTGCAATGCCTGCGTAGAAGCCTGCCCGGTGAGTATAAATCCGCTTTCGATTATTATGGATATGCGCCAGTATCTGGTTATGGAGCAAAGCGCAGCTCCATCAGACCTTAATAATGCGATGACGAATATTGAAAATAATGCAGCTCCCTGGCCATTTAACCAGATGGATCGTGCCAATTGGATTAATGAAACCTAGCAACCAACCGTAATTTTATAAATAGAATCTCATGAAAAAAGAGGAAGTAGACAAAATGTTAAGCGAAAAACTACAGGACGGGGAACACGTAAGCCCGGTATTGCCTGAAGGAGTAAAAAACTACCTCATAGATATTGACGGGACCATTACAGAAGATGTCCCAAACGAAGAGCCCGAGCGTATGGCAACCTGTAAGCCGTTTCCAGATGCTTTAGCCACGCTAAACAAGTGGTATGATGAAGGTCATATCATCTGCTTTTTTACCTCCCGTACTGAAGAACACCGCGAGGTAACGGAAGCCTGGCTTGAGAAGCATGGTTTTAATTACCACAGTCTGCTTATGGGTAAACCCAGGGGCGGTAATTACCACTGGATAGACAATCACCTGGTAAGGGCTACCCGTTACAAAGGAAAATTCACCGATTTAGTGGAAAAAGACGTTACTATAGAAGTGTTTAAAGATTAAAGAAAGATCAGCATTTATGGCAGAAGTGATCAAAGTACCCACGATGGCAGAATGTATGGCGCAGGGCGAAACTCCGGAGGTTTTATTCTGGGTAGGCTGCGCCGGGAGTTTTGACGACAGGGCAAAGAAAATTACCAAGGCTTTTGTAAAATTACTGGCAAAAGCAGGGGTGAATTTTGCCGTGTTGGGTACCGAAGAAAGCTGCACCGGAGATCCGGCTAAGCGTGCAGGTAACGAGTTTTTATTTCAGATGCAGGCGGTTACCAATATTGAGGTGCTCAATGGCTATGAAGTAAAGAAAATAGTTACAGCCTGCCCGCACTGTTTCAATACCATTGCTAACGAATATCCGGGATTGGGAGGTAACTACGAAGTCTTACACCATACCCAATTTCTAAAAGCGCTGATCGCGGAAGGCCGTCTCACAGTAGAAGGAGGAAAGTATAAGGGAAAACGTATCACTTTTCACGATCCCTGTTATCTGGCCCGTGCTAACCGCATCTATGAAGCACCACGAGATCTTTTAAAAAAGCTCGAAGTAGAGCTGGTAGAAATGAAACGCTGTAAAACCAAAGGGTTTTGCTGTGGTGCCGGCGGGGCTCAGATGTTTAAAGAGCCTGAACCGGGAAACAAAGATGTGAATATTGAACGAACCGAGCAGGCTCTTGAAACCAAACCCGAAGTTATCGCAGCCGGTTGTCCATTCTGTAATACGATGATGACAGACGGTGTGAAAAACAAGGAAAAGGAAGGAGAGATTGAGGTGCTGGACATCGCAGAGATGATTGCCGCTGCCGAAGATCTGTAACAAAAAATAAAACTAAAAAAGTCAAGCCCAGGTTTGACTTTTTTAGTTTTTAGCACTTACCAATCAGATTTTCCAAATTCTGTTTTTCTTTTAACAATTTCGTTCTGAAGTACTGGCGTTTAAACTTTAAGTTTGCTTAAGTTAATACGATGTTGATATGTTGATTCCTTTTACGGACTTACCACAGACCGCGCGGATCTGGATCTATCAGAGTGACCGCAAATTTACTGAAGATGAACTTCCAAAATTGCAGGAAAAACTTGCTTCCTTTCTGGAAAAATGGACCGTTCACGGAGCCAATCTGCAGGCAGGTTTTGAGATTAAATACGATAGGTTTATCGTTATAGCCCTGGATCAGAATGTAAATGCAGCTTCGGGCTGTTCTATTGATGCTCAGGTACACTTTATACAGGAACTGGAACGAGAGTTTGAGATATCCCTGCTCGATAAAATGAATGTTACCTATATTCAAAATGATCGGCTGCATTTTAAATCGTTGGCAGATTTTAAAAAAATGGCTAAGGACGGTGCAGTAGGTAAGCAGACTGTTGTGTTTAATAATTTAGTCAATACGGTCGAAGAATATCAGGAACATTGGGAAGTTCCGGCAATAGAAAGCTGGCATAACCGTTTCTTTTAATAAAAAAACCTATGCTTCATAAATTTTTGTTCCTGTTACTCGGGCTGTTTTCGGGTATACCGGTGTTTGCGCAAACCAATAATCCTCTCATTGCTAAAGAACTTTCTGAGCAGCAGGCTTGGGTAGATAGCGTGTACAGCACGATGAGCCTTAAAGAGCGTATAGGTCAGCTTTTTATGGTTGATGTCTTTTCAAGCGACCCTAAAAGCAAGACCGATGCGATTAAAAGCCTGATTAAAAATCAGCATATAGGTGGCGTCATTTTTTCAAAAGGCGGGCCTATGCGCCAGGCTAAACTCAATAATGAGTTTCAGGAGCTGAGTAAGATACCGCTTATGATCGCAATGGATGCTGAATGGGGACTTGCAATGCGTCTCGATTCTACGTATGCCTTTCCCTGGAATATGACTCTGGGCGCTATACGAGATCCTAAAACGGTAGAAGCGGTGGGCCGGCAGATTGGTCTTCACAATAAAAGAATGGGTGTGCATATCAACTTTGCACCGGTCGTAGATATTAATGTCAATCCCGAAAATCCTATTATTGGTAATCGGTCGTTTGGGGAAGAGCGTACCAATGTAACCCAAAAGAGCATTGCTTTTCTAAAAGGAATGCAAAGTGCCGGCGTGCTGGGGAGTGCCAAGCATTTCCCGGGACATGGTGATACCAATCAGGATTCTCATAAGACCCTGCCTACGATTCCTTTTTCGCGCAAGCGTCTCGATTCTATTGAGATGTATCCTTATAAACCGCTCATCGATGCCGGGATTGCCAGTATTATGGTAGCACATCTCAACGTGCCCGCTTTGGAAAGCCGTAAAGGGTACCCAACTTCGATCTCTAAAAAAGTGGTGACCGGCCTGCTTCAGGACAGTCTCGGTTTTCAGGGATTGATCTTTACCGATGCTCTCAATATGAAAGGAGCTGCTAATTTTAAGGAACCCGGTGATATTGATCTGGAGGCCTTTAAAGCCGGAAATGATATTTTACTTATTAGTGAAAACGTGCCTAAAGCTGCCGCAAAAATTGAAGAAGCCTATAAAAATGGAAGCATTACTGAAGACCGCCTGGCCAAATCAGTAAAGAAAATTCTGTTTGCAAAATTTAAAGTTGGTCTTCACGATTACCAGCCGGTTGATACCAGAAATTTATATGAGGATCTCAATAAACCGGAAGATGATGTGATTTACCGCAAAGCAATGACTGAAGCTTTGACGGTGTTGAAGAACGACGCTGCTATTTTACCGGTTAAAGATCTAGAAGATAAAAAAATTGCCTACGTTGAATTGGGGGATGACAGTGGCGCTCCTTTCTACGAAGCCCTGCGTAAGTATGCCGACGTTAAGAAAATTAGCGGTGCCACTAATGCAGAGCTTTTGGAAAAGCTACAATCTTTCAATTACGTTATCATTGGTTTTCACCGCTCTGATGAAAACCCCTGGAAGTCCTTCTCGTTTAACGCACAGGAAATTGCAACAATAGAGGCAGTCGCCGCCAGTAAACCCACTGTGCTTGACGTTTTTGTACGGCCGTATGCGTTGCTTCAGCTTAACGAAATAGCAAATCTGGAAGGCATTGTACTTTCCTATCAAAATAGTGTGATTGCGCAACAACTAAGCGCGCAGCTCATTTTTGGTGCACTCGGTGCGGAAGGAAAACTACCGGTGTCTCTGGAACCGCACTTTAAAATCAATACCAGTTATGAAATAGGCACTTTAAGAAGGCTTAAATATGGAATTCCCGAAGAGGAACAAATGGATTCAGAAAAACTGAAGGGGATTGATAAATTAATGAAGGAAGGTCTTACCGATTTGATGTTTCCCGGCGCACAGGTGCTCGTGGCCCGCCGCGGGAAGGTGATTTTTGAAAAATCTTATGGTTATCACACCTATCGGAAAAAGCAACCGGTTAACGCGGATGATGTGTACGATCTGGCATCAATGACCAAAATTCTGGCAACCTTGCCGCTGCTTATGCAACAGTATGATGCCGGGATGCTCAGATTAGAAGATAATTTAGGAAATTTAGTTCCTGAACTTAAAGGGACCAATAAGCAGAATATTACCGTTAAAGAAGTGTTGTCGCATTACGGGCGTTTAAAACCATGGATTCCCTTTTATACGGCCACATTTGATGAAAGCGGAAACCTTTCAAAAAACTATTATCGCACCCGACCCGAGGCTGATTTCAATATCAAAATTGCCGAAGATTTGTATCTGCGCAACGACTATCCCGACACGATTATCAAAACCATTGCAGACAGTGACCTGCTGTCTCGCAGGGTGTATAAATACAGTGATTTATCCTATTTTTTATTTAAAAAATATCTGGAAGACACTTTGGGTACCGATTTGGATACACTCACTCAAAAACGTTTTTACGGGTCTCTTGGAGCTTATGAGATGGGATATAAACCCTTGTCCAGACTAGATAAAGATCATATTGTTCCCTCTGAAAATGACACCTACTGGCGTATGCAGCAGGTACAGGGCTATGTTCACGATATGGGCGCCGCAATGGAAGATAATATAGGCGGGCACGCCGGACTTTTTAGCAATGCCAATGACGTGGCTAAAATGATGCAGATGTATCTTCAGGACGGGTATTATGGCGGGAAACGCTATTTTTCAAAAGCAACGATAGATGCCTTTAATACCTGTTATTACTGTAAAGAAGATGTACGCAGGGGAGTAGGTTTTGATAAGCCTCAGTTGGGTACCGTGGGCCCTACGTGTGGCTGCGTTTCCAAGTCCAGTTTTGGTCATTCAGGTTTTACAGGAACCTTTACCTGGGCTGACCCGGAGAGTGAAATCATTTATGTGTTTCTTTCAAACCGTACATTTCCCACTGCCGAAAACCGAAAATTGATTACCTCAGATTTACGTACCCGCATTCAGGAGGTGATTCAGAATAGCATCATTCGCTAAATATAATTTAAAAGCTAAAAAAGGACTTTATAATCCCGGCGTTGCTTTATTGAGTACTTTTAAAAATTTAGAAATCCCTTTAGAACGCGTATTTTCATACGGGATTGTGATTGAATCAAATTCTTAAGGTTAAAACCATACCAATGAAAATTGCCATAGTTTGTTATCCCACGTTTGGGGGGAGCGGTGTTGTCGCTACCGAATTGGGAATCGCACTTTCCAAACGCGGTCATGAAGTACATTTTATTACCTACAAGCAACCGGTGCGTCTCGACTTGTTAAACGAACGCATTTTTTTTCACGAAGTAAACGTACCCGAGTATCCGTTATTCCACTTTCAGCCTTACGAACTGGCGCTTTCAAGCAAGCTTGTAACCATCATCAGAGCGTATCAAATAGACGTGCTGCACGTGCATTATGCCATTCCACACGCCTATGCGGGTTATATGGCTAAAAAAATGCTTCAGCAGGAGGGAATTTCGATCCCGATGGTAACTACTCTTCACGGTACCGATATTACACTGGTAGGTAATCATCCCTTTTATAAACCTGCAGTTACCTTCAGTATTAATAAAAGCGATGTGGTGACTTCCGTTTCTCAAAGTCTTAAAGAGGATACGAACCGTTTATTTAAAATAAAACGGGACATTAAGGTAATTCCTAATTTTATTGATCTTACCACACTCAAAAATGAATTTACAGACTGCCAGCGTGGTCTTATGGCTTCGGAACATGAGCGGATTATCACCCACATTAGTAATATGCGTGAAGTAAAATGTATTCCTGATGTGATCCGGGTATTTTATGAAATCCAAAAGCATATCCCTGCAAAGTTAATTATGGTAGGGGATGGGCCAGAGCGGGGTCCCGCTGAAGATCTTGCCTCTGAACTGGGCATCGCTTCGAAAGTGGTATTTTTGGGTAACAGCAATGAGGTTGAAAAAATACTCTGTTTTAGCGACCTGTTTCTGTTGCCCTCAAAAGCTGAAAGCTTTGGTCTTGCCGCTTTGGAAGCCATGTCGCACGGAGTGCCGGTCATTTCTTCTAACGCGGGCGGACTTGCAGAAGTTAATATTCAGGGCTTTTCCGGGTTTTTAAGTGCTGTAGGTGATGTTAAAGAAATGGCAGCCCACGCCCTTACCATCTTGAGTAACGATGCGGCACTTAAAAATTTCAAAAGACAGGCCAGAGAACAGGCTCAGCATTTTGCCATTGATAAGGTGGTGCCTCTGTATGAAGAAGTGTACACTAAAGCCATTAAAAGACTCGCTTCTAAAAAGAAGCCGGCACATACCTAAATATTCAGCTCAATAAAATCAAAAAAGGCTGCCTTATTAGACAGCCTTTTTTGATTGGGATAAATTTTTTCTAGAATTGATAGCGAATACCTAAGGCAACATCAAAATCCAAATCATCATAAAAGTCGCCAAAGCCCAATTCAGGTCTGAAGTCTAAGGAAAGGATTAACGGAATGTCAAAATTATATTCGATACCTATATCACCTGCAGCAAATACAAAAGTGTCATTTTCATCATCTAAAGGACCACGATCAACGTCATAAGATCCTAAACCACCCCCGGCACCGGCGTACCAGTTAAAACCACCGTCAATATTCCATACCCACTGGTAAAGAGCGGCTAATTTAAAGCCATCATAGTCATTTCCACTTCGTAAACCAAGATCTAATTCCAAACGATTATTTCCACCTAATGCGCGTTGATAGGAAACCTCAGCTCCAAAACCATTGTTACCTCCAAAACGTAGACCCAAAGCGTTATCAGCGATTTCCTGGGCCTGTGAGGTAAATGAAAATCCTGCCAGTACTACAAAAGCTATAAATAATTTTTTCATAATAAATTCGAGTTAGTTAATATTCAAGTAGTGCAAATGTAGTTTTAGAAATCTGACCGAAATATGGAGGTTGCGCCAATATTTTGTTAAGCTTATCTAATACTCTGTTAACAGGTGTTACGCGAATAATTGTACCTTTAGCCTATGATTACAAGCCTTGATGAAGCCCTCGATTCCCTTGCTTCTGCTCTTGAAGGAGAGTTGATGTTCGATGATTTGCACCGTAAATTATATGCGACAGACGCCTCGGTTTACCGGCGTATTCCCCTGGGGGTCGCTTTTCCCAGGAATCAGGAAGATCTCACCAAACTTATACGTTTTGCCGGGGCGCATCAGGTGGGTCTCATCCCGCGAACTGCGGGTACTTCCCTCGCCGGTCAGTGCGTAGGCGATGGAATTGTGGTAGATGTTTCAAAGCACTTTACAGAGATTATAGATTTTAATGAAGAGGAGAAAACGGTTACTGTTCAACCGGGGGTCATTCGTGATGAATTAAACCGTTTTCTGGAACCCTATGGGTTATTTTTTGGTCCAAATACGTCAACCTCCAATCGATGTATGATTGGCGGTATGGTGGGTAATAATTCATCTGGGACTACCTCCATTCAATATGGGGTAACACGGGACAAGGTGGTGCAGTTAAAAACGCTTTTGAGCGATGGAAGTCCGGTTATTTTCAAGCAGATTTCTGCTGAGGAATTTTCGCAAAAGCGAAAGCAGGACACACTTGAAAGTCGTATATACGACAGTGTGTACGAACAGCTTGCAGGTGCCCAAGCGCAAGAAGACATTAAAAAAAATTATCCCAGACCAGAAATTCACCGCCGTAATACCGGTTATGCTCTAGATGCCCTTATCGATAATGCTGTTTTTTCAGATTCTGCGGAAGAGTTTAATATGTGTAAACTTCTGGCGGGAAGTGAAGGGACGCTGGCTTTTACCACAGAAATCACCTTAAAGCTGGACGAGCAGCCCCCTGCTCACGGGGTTATGGTTGCAGCTCATTTTAGCAGCATTAATGCGTGTATGGAAGCTGTAGTGCCGGCAATGAAGCATGATTTATATGCCTGCGAAATGATGGATAAGGTGATTTTAGACTGTACCCTCAACAACCGGGAGCAGCAAAAAAACCGTTTTTTTATCGAAGGAGATCCCAGGGCGATTCTGATGCTTGAAGTGCGTGCGGCAGATCCCGAACGTGCACGTGCAAAGGCTTTAGAGCTTATCAACACGCTTGAAAATTCAGGATTGAGTTATGCATGTCCCACCCTTAAAGGCCCTCAAATCAATCAGGCGCTCGAGTTGCGTAAAGCTGGTTTGGGACTGTTGGGTAATATTGTGGGAGATCGAAAGGCTGTTGCCTGTATCGAAGATACCGCAGTAGCGCTCGGCGATCTCGCGTCTTACATCAACGAATTTACCGTTCTAATGTCGCAATTTAAACAGGATGCGGTTTACTATGCACACGCCGGGGCAGGGGAGATACATTTAAGACCCATTCTCAATCTCAAAAAAAGTAATGATGTGGTGCTCTTCAGGGAAATCACTACGGCTGTAGCCACTTTGGTTAAAAAGTATCAGGGTTCTATGAGCGGGGAGCACGGAGACGGCATTGTACGTGGTGAGTTTATCGAATTGATGCTGGGTGAAGCTAATTACGAGCGTATTAGGCGTATTAAAGCTGCGTTTGACCCACAACATATTTTCAATCCCGGAAAAATGGTAGATGCGCAACCTCTTGATGAACACCTGCGTTATGTACCCGACCGCCAGGAGCCGGAGATAGAAACCCTGATGGATTTTTCAGATTCTGAAGGTATATTGCGAACTGCGGAACAGTGTAACGGCAGTGGGGATTGCCGAAAACTTCCCGATGCGGGAGGCACTATGTGTCCCAGCTACCGCGCCACCCGTGATGAGAAAGACACTACGAGAGGTCGTGCGAATGCGCTGCGGGAATTTTTGACAAATTCGCAACGGAAAAATCCGTTTAATCACAAGGAGCTTAAAGAAGTTTTTGACCTGTGCCTGAGTTGTAAAGCCTGCGCGAGTGAATGCCCCAGCAATGTAGATGTGGCGACTTTAAAGGCTGAATTTGAATACCAGTATAAAAAAGAGAACGGCAGTTCGCTGCGCACCCGGGCTTTTGCCTTTAATGCGTATTTAAACCGGTTTGCTTCTGTCGTACCGGGAATTACAAATGGCCTCTATACTGGCAAACTTACCGGAAAACTGATTAGAAAAACGCTGGAGGTTGCCCCGGAGCGAAGTCTTCCCCCGCTGGCGAAAAAAACCTTACGCAAGCGTCTGAAAAAGCTCCAGGCATTTAACCCTAAAACACCCATCAAAACGGTTTATCTTTTTGTGGATGAGTTTACCAACTATCTGGATGCGCAGATCGGGGAAGACGCGGTGATCCTGCTTCAAAAGCTCAATTATGCCGTGCGTACGGTTGCTCACGCAGAAAGCGCGCGCTCGATGATTTCAAAAGGCTTTCTGAAAGAAGCGGCAAAGGCTGCCGATAAGAACATTAGCATTTTTAAACCGCTTGTAGATAAGGAGCATCCGCTGGTAGGGATCGAACCTTCTGCAATTTTAGGTTTTAGGGATGAATACCTACGCCTGACCGATGATGTGGAAGCAGCAAAAATCCTTTCTAAAAATGTATTTATCATTGATGAATTTATCGCTTCTGAAATCAAATTGGGCAACATTACTTCAGAAAGCTTTACCGGCGATGCTCAAAAAATTAAGATTCACGGGCATTGCCATCAAAAATCCCTGAGCGGTATAGAGCATACGTTTGCGATGCTTAATCTGCCTGCAAATTATACACCTACCCTCATTCCTTCAGGATGTTGCGGGATGGCAGGTTCTTTTGGTTACGAAAAGGAACATTATGACCTGAGTATGCAAATAGGTGAGCAGACCTTATTTCCTGCGGTGCGTAAAGCTGCACCAGAAACTCTAATTGCCGCACCGGGAACCAGTTGCAGGCATCAGATTAAAGACGGGACACAGCGCGAAGCGCTGCACCCTGTGACTATTTTAAGGCAGGCTTTGCGTTGATTTAAACCGAAAGCTTCACTTTAAACCGGGACGGCTCATGAATAAGTTGTCTAAAACCGGTATTAAGATTTTGCTGCTTTACGGCATAGGGATAAAAAGTAATGGGCTCTATGCACAGCATATTGGTCACCTCGGTCCAAAGCATAAAATGACCGAAACCTTCCGTGTTGATTTGAAGATTTTTAGTGTCTTTCAGGGTGATTTCGGTACAATCTGCTACTTCATACGCCCGGCTTCCAACAGCCATGATATCAGCCAGGGGAATTTCTTTTTGATCTGAAATCACAACGGCATCCTTAGTGTGCAGCTTAAAAGCAGGGTGGTAGCCCAGCATAAACGGCATGCCTTCGGGACCGGTGATTATAAATTCGATTTCCAGCGTATTTTCGGTAAGGCTGAAGTGTTTTTGAAACAGAAAGTCATAAGGCCAGGAAAGCCATTCTTCCGAAGACTTTTTGGGATGTTTAGAGTTTTTCACCTGGGTGTTCGCGCTGTATTTTTTCTGAAATACGGCTGAGGTTGTAGTGGTTTCAATACACTCATATTCAAGTTCCCGAAGAAGGCCATGCTGGTCCTGAACGGCTTCGCCTTCGGTAGTCTGAACTTTAAACTGAGCTTCGTCTGTAGGGCCGATAACGGGAAACATCTCATCGTCAGACTTGCCCCAGCCGGGACTTCCCACCTGGTGTATGTATTCGTGATCCCCGTCTTTCAGGCTTATCAGCGACCCGGAGTCAATTTTTACTGCTAGAGAATCTAAGTGTAGTTTGGTCATTTTAATCTAAATTTTCAAGTGCGTTCCTATAGTCTAGCTGCAGGTCTTCGTGCAGCGCTTCAATTTTTTTAGCGATGTATTCTTTTTGTCTCAGGTATAAATTACGCAGCACATTATTATTGCGAATGGAAGGTTTTACGGCATTCATTCTTTCGCAGAAAAAAAGCAGCAACTGCAATTCCGTTTGTTTATTTCCCGAGTAGCGGATGTACTTTTTGGTCTCCTTCAGAATCTTCCGGATGCTTTTTTTCATCCAGTAGTAATTTTTGGTATTGACCTCATCAAATTGGCCAGCGATCAATTCTTTAACTGCCTCAACATATCCTTCTTCATAATCGCTTTCAAAAAGTAAATAGGTAAGCAGTTCTTTGTTTTCCTTTTTGAACTTTGCCAGCCTAAGACATATTTGGAGCAAATCTGCCTCATCCCGATGTTGTAGTTCTTTTTTAAGTGTGGAAACCGTGGCTGTTTTCATAGTTGCAAGTTAGCCAAAAAGCTGTTAAAGCCCGTTAATACTGGATTTCTAAAAGCTAAAATATATTTAAAATGTTGTGAGTGCGCCAGGTGATGAGTAGTTTTAGCTATAACCAAACTAAAATAATATACTATGAAATTTACACGTAATGCATCTGCGACCTGGAAGGGAAGAGTAAAAGCCGGAATGGGAACTATTTCTACCGAAAGTGGTGTGCTTGATGCTGCTAAATATGGTTTTGCTACCCGTTTTGAAGATGGGAAAGGTACCAACCCTGAAGAATTGATAGGTGCAGCCCACGCCGGTTGTTATACTATGCAATTGTCCGCATTTTTAGGAGAAGAGGATTACAATCCTGAAAACTTACATACCGAAGCTAAAGTTACTTTTGAGGATGGGGAAGTGACCAAAGTTCACCTCACACTAACCGGAAAAGTACCGGAATGCAGCGAAGAAGAATTTTTAAAGCTGGCCAATAAAGCCAAAGAAAACTGCCCGATTTCAAAATTATTGAAGGCAGAAATTACCCTTGACGCTTCTCTAGAATCTTAATGTACACGAGGGACATTAGAAAAAGTCGCCGGCAGGCGACTTTTTTTATTCCCGGACTTTAACCTTCTTATGTATCTTTGAGTTTTAAATAAGTTTCGTGTTTCAGTCCTTTTCCCCCTTTTTGCCACCCTTTGTAGCTTTAGTGCTGGGTTATGGTCTGAGTTGGTTCCTGAGCAAAACAGCGCTTGCAATACTGCTTGCAGATACTACCGGAGGAAAAAAAATGCATCAGAAGACCACACCGGCCACAGGGGGTATCGCTATCTTTGTATCGGTTTTCACGGTTACTTTCCTGTTTTATCCCTGGCTTCTAGAAGCCTATCCTTTTCTGTTTTTGTCACTTACCTTAATTTTTGGCTTGGGATTACTAGATGATCTTAAACCTCTGGGCTGGTTACCTAAATTAATAGCCCAACTGGTTATAATAAGTTTTGTGGTTATTGCGGCAGACATTCGCCTGGAAACGCTTTTTCTGGAAACCGGAATCCTGCGCATTCCTCAGTATTTAAGTGTAGGCATAAGTATGGCCTTGCTTGCTTTTGGTACCAATGCCTTTAATTTTATCGATGGGGTTGACGGTCTTGCCGCCTTGGTTTGCATGTGTACGCTGTTTGGGATATTGTATTTTTTGACACCGTTTTACAATCCGTTTTTGTATGTGGTGTGTGCGGCGGTGTTTGGTTTTAGAATGCTAAATAAAGCGCCGGCGTCTCTGTTTCTGGGAGACAGCGGTTCCTTGTTTTTAGGATTGTTGTGTACGATTATGCTGGTTATTTTTTGCCAGGCAGACCTGGCTATCGGCAATTACCGACTTGATTCGTATGCAGCACGCCTGCCTCTAGTAGTGGCCCTTTTCTGGTTTCCGGTTTTTGATACTTTTCGGGTTTTTATCCTGCGTTTACGAGCCGGAGTTTCACTTTTTGAGCGGGACAAGCGCCACAGCTACTCCTTACTGTTACGTATGGGATTTTCGGCTCACAGCATCGGATTGCTGGTTTTTGCTGCTACTCTTTTGCAGGTAGCAGGGGTTGCGTGGTTACTACCAATTACCGGTTTGTGGGTATTTTTGATCATACAGCTTGCTTTGTGGTTGGCCCTGCATTTTGGACTTCATCAACAAGTGCTTGGATATATACAGAAAATAAAAAACGACAGATGAGTACGAAATCTCAGATAAAACTTTGTCTCCCACAACTGGGAGCGCGTGAAGCAGAGCTGGTAAGCGCAGCCATTGCGGAAAACTGGGTAACTTCCGGAGGGCCTTTCGTTTCAGATTTTGAGAAGGCATTGCAAAAAAAGCTTGCGACCGCATCAGAATTACTGGCGCTGCAAAGCGGTACAGCAGCAATTCATCTCGCCCTGCAACTGGCCGGGGTTAAGCCCGGAGATTGGGTGATCTGCCAGACGATGAGCTATGTAGCTTCAGCCAATCCCATCTCCTATCTGGGTGCATTTCCGGTATTTGTAGATAGTGAGCCCGAAACCTTCAATATGTGTCCGGAACAATTGCATAACGCCATACGCATGTGTATGGACCGACATAAAAAACCGGCGGCAGTTATTGCGGTGCATTCCTTTGGAATTCCCTGTAAAATAAAGCAGCTGGCTACCGTTGCTGCAGCGTATGATATTCCGCTTATCGAGGACGCAGCAGAAGCTTTAGGTAGTTATTATCAAGAACAGGCGTGTGGGACGTTTGGTGACTATGGTGTTCTTTCCTTCAACGGTAATAAAATAATTACCACCGGAAGCGGCGGTGTTTTAATCTGTAAAAATGCTGAAGTTGCTCAACGAGCAAGACATCTGGCAACGCAGGCTAAAAGCAGTCAGGAGGGTTTTGAACACGATGCCATTGGGTTTAATTATGCAATGCCCGGCCTCAACGCGGCTATGGGACTGGCACAATTGGAACAATTAAAAGAAAAGATTAATGCAAAGCAAAAATTACACGGATTTTACACCGAAATCTTTCAATCCATAATAGCTGTAGAGCTGATTAGCGAACCCGGGGAAGCAGTTTCTAACTATTGGCTGAATGTCATACGTTTTACGGAAACTCGCAGCTATACACCTCAAGGCCTTCTTAATCATTTGAAAAAGGCGGGAATCGAAAGTCGCTATTCCTGGAAACCCTTGCATTTACAGGGGATTTATAAGAAGCAGGACTACGTGGGGAAGGATGTAGCAGAAAACCTCTGGAAGAATTCCCTGTGTCTTCCCAGTGGCTGCGGATTGACAAAAGACGAACAAAAGCGCATTCAACAGGCACTTATTACGTATTTTTCAGCCTGATATGGCACAACATTCTTTAGCTGACGAAACCATTTTGATTACAGGCGCTGCCGGGAGCATAGGTAGTATATTCTCACAAAATCTGTGCGGCAAGGTCAGGGAGCTCATTTTAGTGGATACCGCCGAAACTCCTTTGCACAGTTTGCTTCTGGAATTGAATACTACAAAAACAGAAACGAAAATCACCTATTTCATCGAGAGCGTGTGCCAGGAAGAATTTGTTTCCCACCTTTTTAAGCAGTTTAAAATTACAACGGTAATACATGCAGCAGCTTTCAAACACGTTTCGATGGTGGAGGCTAATGTGTGTGCTGCCATAAACACGAATTTGTACGGTGCCAAACTGGTGCTGGATGCTTCTGTACGCTCAGGGGTTGACCGGTTTATTTTTATTTCGACCGATAAAGCGGTGAACCCGCAAAGTATAATGGGACGTACCAAGAAAGCTTTTGAAGAGTATCTTTTACAGGCTCAAGACCGAGTATTGGGCAGTAAGCTCAGTATTTTAAGACTGTGTAATGTGTACGGTTCTTCAGGTTCTGTAGTCCCGCTTTTTCAGGAGTGCATCAGGCGCAGACAACCTTTGCGCATTCGCGGGAATGGGGTAAGACGTGCATACGTTCAGCCTGAAGAACTTTATAAAATGCTCAAGGTTCTTTTGGGAGAAAATATAAGCGGAATCTACATTCCGCAAAATTATGAGTTGCTTACCGTAGAAGATGTGGCCCGCAGTCTGTTGCAGTCTTTTGCCCTTGACTTTTCAAATTATCCTATACAGTATGAATCGCTCTTTGAGGCCGAAAAGGAACACGAAGAGCTGTATTCCGG
>CAYNMH010000005.1:51261-74610 GCA_964398145.1 uncultured Flavimarina sp.
GGATATTTTGCATTTTTCAGATTTTCAATATGCCGCATATGATGGGTGTCTGTACCTATAAAGTCAAACATTCCGTCATTTAGGAGTTTTAGTGCAGTTTTGGCGATGCCACTACCATAATACCCGGTTATGGATAAGGCGTTCAATTGAAATTTACAAATACTTTTAAATTCGGTGTACGTATCGTATTTACTGTGGTAAAAGGCGTAGCGTTCCGGGTGGGCAAGCACGGGGACAAAACCGGCATTACCTATCTTAAACAGAATTTCACGCAGGTTTACCGGCGGCTGCAGATAGGACATTTCGACTAAAACAAATTGATCTTTTAAAGGAAGGATGTTTTTGTTTTCGAGCAAATCGGTAAAGGCGTTATCCATCATATACTCGGAAGAGGCCCGTATTTTAAAATCCTCCTGATTTTGTTTAGAAAGAAAATCCAACAGGCGTTTCCGCGCGTCCAGGATGGTTTCCGGCGTATTGGGGTGAAAATCACTCATCGTATGCGGCGTGCAGATGAGGTTTGTGATTCCTATTTCTTTAAAGTGCGTGAGCAACTCCAGCGAATCTTCGGGCGTTTTTGCGCCATCATCAATACCCGGTAAAATATGATTGTGAATATCTGTAAATTCCCCCAGCAGGGAAACCAGTAGTTTTTTAGAACTGAATATGGAGAACATGTGTTTTTAGATTTTTTCAAAAGTACAGTTTCTTTGGGTTTTATTCCTGCCCGTTCTGTTCTGATCATTTCAATGCCCCTTTGGCCAGTCGGGTTTGACTAAAAAACAGCAGTTCAGGTTTTAAAAGCCTGCCTGCATTTTTGAAATGACTTTTAAGTATCTTGCTCAAAATACCCATCAGTTGAACACTTTTCGTCCCATCCTGTTCTTTTTGCTTAGTTTCCTTCCCGTTATGGGACAGGAACTTCCTCCCGTGCAAAACTTTTCACCGGAAACATATTCCGCAGAAAATCAGAACTGGGCAATGACTCAGGGACCTGATGATTTTATATATGCCGCCAATAATTCGGGTTTGCTCGAATATGACGGCGCGCGCTGGCGGCTTTATGATTCTCCTAATAAGACCATCCTAAGGTCTGTAAAAGCTGTAGGTAAGCGTATCTATACCGGTGCTTATATGGAATTTGGATACTGGGAACGCCAGGTAACCGGCTTGTTGACCTACCAGTCTTTAACCCGGGATGCCGATTTATCTTTAATTGAAGATGAACAATTCTGGAATATTTTTCAGGTTGATGATCTGGTATTGTTTCAGTCATTAAACCGAATTTACAGTTACGATACCAAACGCAGCAGTTTTGAAGTTTTTGAACCTGAAGGCTCTATTGTGAAAGCTTTTCTAAGGGACAAGGCTTTATTTTTTCAACTGGAAGGTAAAGGGCTGTACAGATTGCAGGATGGAAAATCCATTCGACTATCAGACGCTTCTTTTCTAAAGGAAGATGTTCTGGTCAATTTTCTAAAAACGGAAACAGGTTATCTGGGAGTAACGGCACAGTCTGGCTTTTTCAGACTTGAGGAAAACAAAATACAACGCCTGGAAATTCCTTCAGAAACAAAGGATAAAGTTATTTATAGCTGTGAGGCTTTAGAAGATGGTGGCTTTATGCTGGGTACCATTTCGAGCGGGGTTATTCACCTAAATGCAGATTTAAGTTTTGATTACAGCATCAATCAGCGCGGGGGTATTGCAAACAATACCGTTTTAAGCATAGCCGAAGACCGGGACGCCAATGTCTGGCTGGGATTGGATAATGGTATTAGTGTCATTAACAGCAAAAGTGCGTTTAAGGTTTTTAAGGATGAAGAAGGCAAGATAGGATCGGTATATACCGCTGCACGTAAAGGAGATTTTCTGTATTTGGGCAGCAATCAGGGGCTGTTTTACCGAAACCTGAACAATGAGGGAAGTAATTTTCAACTCATACCGGCCACCAGGGGACAGGTGTGGAGTTTAAATGAACTGGGCGATGCGTTACTTTGTGGGCATCACCTGGGCACCTTTGTCGTGGAAGGTGCTGCCGTGCGCAAAATAGCCGATATCGCAGGCACATGGCAAATGCAGTGGCTCGATCAGTCTAAAGGCCTGGTGCTACAGGGTAATTACAGCGGTTTGTACGTGTTGCAGAAAACCGGAAATAATTGGACCCTTCGTAATAAGCTTGAAGGTTTTGATATTTCAAGCCGTTATTTTGCGAGGCAGGGGCTTCAAACGGTGTATGTAAGTCATGAATATAAAGGGGTCTTTAAAATTGAAGTGAATGCAGCATTTACACAGGTTTTAGACTACCGGCTTATAGCAGAACTACCTGCGGCAGAAAAAGCAGGCATTACCCCTTATGACGGTTCCCTGTTTTACGTGTTTAAAGAAGGGGTTTTCAAACTCAATCCGGAAGGCGGAACCTTCGAAAAAGACACGGTACTTACCAGCACTTTTTTCAAAGTAGGTGACTACTCTACGGGGAAGCTGGTTTACGACAATACTGAAAATAAACTGTGGACCTTTAATGAACAGGAAATTGCCTACGTGCAGCCGGGTATTCTTTCAGGTGAATTTGAGGTAAACCGTTTTGCATTACCGGCTAAAAATCGCCGGGATATACCCGGTTTTGAAAATATTACTCCATTGGGAGAAAGGATTTATCTTTTGGGAAATACTGCGGGTTACCTCCTTTTTGATTTAAATAAAAGTTCAATTGATGCATTCGATATAGGGATACGCACTATTCAAAACAGTACCCGTAATGGGAGTTATACCTATATAGATTCCGGTTCTGAGCAGGCATTTGAAAACAGGAAGTCTAATTTTCGTTTTTCTTACAGTGTACCAAAATATGATAAATTTAAATCTGTAGTTTATCAATATCGGCTTAAAGGATATGTTGATCAATGGTCTCCTTGGACCTCTCAGGCTTTTGTCGCTTTTGAAAACTTGCCAGGCGGCAAATATAATTTTGAAGTGAGGGCTCGTATGGGTGAGCAGATTTCACAAAATACGGCTACTTACCATTTTATGATCAACAGGCCATGGTACTTTTCAATTACAGCCTGGATTATTTATGCAGTACTTCTAATGCTTTTAATTGCAGGAATCCAGGTCTTTAATCAGCGATTTTACCATAAGCAGAAACAACGCCTCATCGAAATTAATAATCGAAGAATTGAATTGGCACAATCCGAAAAGCAACGGGAGATCATAAGGCTTGAAAACGAAAAGTTGCAGCAGGATGTGGCGAGTAAAAGCCGGGAACTGGCTGCTTCAACGATGAATCTGGTCAAGAAAAATGAGTTATTAAATACCATTAAAAAGGAACTTGAACAGGCTGAACAGAAAAATGTAAAACCCGTAATCAGGATTATAGATAGTAATCTCGACCCTAAAAAGGACTGGGAATTTTTTAAAGAAGCTTTTAATAATGCCGACAAAGATTTTCTTAAAAAAATAAAGAAACTACATCCTAAGCTTACTCCAAATGACCTTAAGCTTTGTGCTTACCTAAGACTTAATCTTACCTCAAAGGAAATTGCTCCTTTATTAAACATTTCGGTTCGTAGTGTTGAGATCAAGCGATATCGACTTCGCAAAAAAATGGATTTAGAGCGGGAAGATGGCCTTGTTGAGTATATACTTTCCATTTAGTTCGCCTATACACACTTTGTTTTTACCTCAACATTACCTATACAAAATGGAGTAATGTGTTGTTTTATAGACTTTTTTAAGATTCTATTTTAATTTTAACATTTGGTCGTAGGTCTTATTACGAAAGCGTTTGCGTTAAGTTTCTGGCTTCCCACATCTCTTCTTCATGGAATGTTGATTTATTGTAAAGGTTGTTTTAAAAGTTTTGTTAAATAATGCTTTTAAATTTGGATATAAATCAAAACTATGAACCGAACAATTAAGAGATTACTATTGAGTAGTTGGCTTTTGGTTAGTCCTGTCTTTCTAAAAGCACAAGTTCAAAAAGTGGAAGTATCCACAGATAGTCAAGGCATGAAGTTAATGGTAGAAGGGCAACCTTTTATGATTAATGGTATGAATTGGGATTATTTTCCAATAGGGACAAATTTTTCGTATAGTCTGTGGAATCAGCCCGATGATATTATCAAGGCTGCGCTCGATTCTGAGATGGGGCTTCTCAAAAATATGGGAGTCAATGTGGTGCGCCAGTATACTGGTATTCAGCCGCGATGGATAACGTATATCTATGACAACTATGGCATCTACACGATGCTTAACCATTCTTTTGGGCGATATGGTCTTACCCTGAACGGGGAGTGGGTGCCCAATACGGAATATTCTAACCCCTTAACCCGGGACTTGTTGCTTAAGGAAGTAACCGAAATGACTGCGAAATATAAGAATACCCGTGGTCTTTTGATGTTCCTTTTAGGTAATGAAAACAACTACGGTCTTTTTTGGGATGGTGCGGAGACCGAAGATATTCCGTTTGAAGATCGTAAATCTACGGTACGAGCTGAAGCGATGTACAAATTATTTAATGAAGCTGCTATCGCGATGAAAGCCATAGACACCGATCATCCCGTGGCGATGTGTAACGGTGATTTGCTGTTTCTCGAGATTATTAAGCAGGAGTGTAAAGATGTAGACATCTTTGGTACAAACGTGTATCGCGGTATGTCTTTTGGCGATGCATTTACCCGCGTTCGGGATGAACTCAATATGCCCATTATGTTTACCGAGTTTGGCTCAGATGCCTTTAATGCCATTGAAAATCAGGAAGATCAGCAAGCTCAGGCCAAATACCTCAAAAGCAACTGGGAAGAAATTTATGCCAATGCTTCGGGTATGGGCAAAGCCGGTAACTCTATTGGAGGTTTTACCTTTCAGTTTAGTGACGGCTGGTGGAAATACGGCCAGACCGAAAATCTTTCGGTACATGACAACAACGCGTCCTGGTCTAACGGGGGATACGCGTTTGATTTTCGCGAAGGCGAAAACAATATGAACGAAGAGTGGTTTGGTATTTGTGCCAAAGGCCCCACAAATGAGCGTGGACTATACGATCTGTATCCACGGGCTGCTTATTATGTGTTGAAAGAGGCGCATAGCCTGAATCCCTATTCCGGCGGAATGACGGCCGAAAGTATCTCAACCGCTTTTAAGGATATCGAAATAATGGATGCCGTACTGCGTTCCCGCGGTGATAAAGCTGCTTTAGGTGTAGAGCTTAACAGCAAGGTACGCCTTAGCAATCTGAGAGCCGAATTTACCACCTTTAATACTGGTGGAAGCCTGATTACCACGCCTCGTGATGCAGATCCAGACGCGATGATGTATCCTGATGAACTGGGCTTTGACCATATGCAATCCTATTACGTGGGAGTTGAAGGGAATCCAACTGCCAATATGCGAGCAGAAGTTAATTTCAACATCGTGGGTAATGTTGCAGAGAATCCCATAGACGAGATTTTCTACGAAAACCGGGCACGTGCGAGGCGCTTTTTAAGTCCGGAAGGTACTGTTGATGTGACCGATGTAAATCGTGTACAGGTTTACAGTGCCGAGTATGAATGGAATGCAGAATATTTTGACTTACGTGGTTTTTACCGTAAGGGACATTATCACTGGAGTTATGAGGGCGACTTCTTTGGCCTGTATCCGGAAGCTAACTACGGCCCCAACCTGGATATCTATAACGGGGAGACATTAGGTTTTGAAGTAGATGGAAAAAAAGCGCTAAAAGACTTTAAAGTAGCTTTTGGTCCTCAATTGTGGTGGGGAGCAAACCCCGCAGTTTTTGTGAAATATTACAGGCAGTTCAAAAATTTTGATGTCGCTGCAATTTTTCACGAAGACATTGATGATTACGGGGTTACTGTGAGTTCAATAGCAATTCCGCAGCCTAAAACAAGACGGGTAACCCTTCAGGGTAAAACCACTTTAGGAAAATTTGGTTTTGAAGCCGGAGCCATCTGGGCAGGACAGCCTCTTAACGGGCGCGAATTTCAGGTAGTACGTGGCGATAACCCCGATAATTACATCGTTTATACAGACAAGGTAAATTCAATGGACAATTGGGGAGGTAAGGCAAAGATTACTTTTTCAAGTGGACCTTTCAACTGGTATGCACAGGGATCAGCAATGGGTCTTGTGGCCCGCAGTGGTTATGATCAAACACAGACCTTTACGGGCTGGAGATTGAAGGATGTAGGTGGTGGAAATATTACCAACTTCCTTAGTGGTTTTACTTACCTCACCGGTAACTGGACGCTGGCACCAAATTTTCTATGGCAAAAACCTTTGGTAGAAGCAATTCCTAATGATGCACCGGCTCCTGCACGTTTACGTAACATTCAGGACGATCCGTTTTCGGTACGTGAAAATCGCGAAACCATTGCAGGCGAGTTCCTGCTAACCTATGATCCTACCCCGGGAACCTGGATGTATGCGTGGGACAATGATGAGATGGAAGACGCGAAATTTGCCTTCAACGCCGGTTTTGTGTATTGGCATTTACCCACAACAATGGATGCCGCGATTGGCTTCCTGGGTAACCGTACGTCATTTGCTTTCCCCAACTCCGTACCGGCAGAAGATTTATGGGAATTCAACACCCGTATCGTTTCAAAAGCCGCACCTAATCTTGGCCTGATCGCCAATATGTACGTGGGTAACGCGCAGGCTCGTGGTAGCGATCCGCGTTTGATTGAGCGAGTAGGGGGGGACATCCGGGTGATCTATAACAAGTTTAAGTTTATTCACTCCTTTAAGATCAACGACTGGGGTCCTTATGATTACCATCGTGATTTTAACCTCACATTTCCCGTGCAATTGATGCTTGATGTATCTACCACTCTGGGAAAACCCAGCTGGTTTATTCTGCCCAATACCCGCATAGGTATACGCGGTACCTGGCGCTCTTTGAATGAGTTTTCAAACCGTTATGCACCGCTTCAGGGCGAAGAATTTGCTGCCGAACCCACTATTAGTCCGGTAGGTTTTCCTGACGGAAACGAATGGGAAATCAGAACATACATACATATCAACATTGGTAAATAGAGAGATGATGAAAACGAACTTATATAAACTTATATGCACAGGTATTTTAATAGGTTTAACCGCCTGTGAACGCCCCCTGTCTGATGATGTTGAATTTGCAACCTATGCAAGCAACGGCGACGTCTTTCTGGATGGTTTTACGGCAGGTTTGAATTACTTGCCCTTTGAAGGCTCAAAACTGGATGCTTTTACCGTAGATCCTGATGTAAGCTTTGACGGCGAAGCTTCCATGCGTATCGATGTACCTAATTTTGGAGATCCTTTGGGTGCTTATGCAGGAGCTGTTTTTCCTACAAATAGTCCCCGTGATCTTTCAGGTTACGATGCGCTTACTTTCTATGCTAAAGCCACTAAGGCGGCAACTATAAATGAGATTGGATTTGGTAACAATTTTGGCGAAAACAAATTTTTAGTTACTAAAACTAATCTGCGTATTAGCACAAACTGGGTGAAATACACCATCCCGATTCCTGATCCTTCGAAACTTGTTGCAGAAACCGGACTCTTTTGGTACTCTGAAGGACCTGAGGACGGAGATGGCTATACCTTTTGGATTGATGAAATTCAGTTTGAAAAGTTAGGTACTGTGGCTCAGGCAAGGCCTGCAATTCTAAATGGGGAAGATGTGGAGCAATCGACCTTTACTGATATTACCATACCCATAACCGGACTCACTCAAACTTTTAATCTTGCAAACGGAGTAAATCAAACAACTAATGCTGCACCCGGCTACTATACGTTTGAAACCTCAAACCCTGGCGTAGCAATGGTAAATGAGCAGGGTATCGTAACTACATTGAGTGAAGGTACCGCGGTAATTACAGCCCTTTTAGGTGGTGTACGCGCCGCAGGCTCTCTTACTCTTAATGTAGGCGGGGCTTTTGAACTGGCGCCCATACCCACGCGCCCCGCAGCAAATGTGATCTCAGTTTATAGCGATGCCTATACCAATGTAAATATCGATTTCTACAATGGCTTTTTTGAACCCTTTCAAACCACTTTAGGAGGAGATGATTTAAACATTAACGGCAACCGCATTATCAGTTATACCGATTTTAACTTTGTCGGTATCCAATTTGGCCGCGTGAATGCTTCAGCAATGACGGCACTGCACATTGATTTTTATATCCCCGAAAGTATAAACCTTGATGATAACAGCTTTCTTGATATTGAACTTCAGGATTATGGTGGGGATGCAGTAACCGGTGGCGGAGATGACACCGTATCCCGTATAAAAATAAATGCAGATCGCTTACAAACCGGGCAGTGGATTACCCTGGATATTCCCCTTTCAGACTTTTCAGCGCTTACCACGCGTACAAATCTTGGGCTGATCCTTTTCCAGGGAAGTGAAAACATTACTGAACTGCTGGTGGATAATATTTACTTCTACAGCGAATAAAAAACTATGAATATGATAAGATTAGAACGAATGCAAATTCCATTTGGATTTCTCGGTTTAGGTATTGCAATAATTCCGTTACTGTTCTCAAACTGTTCTACAAGTGAGGAACAAACAGTGACGACTTATGAAGACCTCATACTTGAAGATAATTTTGAAGAGGATGGGGCACCCAATCCTGAAATCTGGAACTTTAATATCGGAACCGGTGAAAACGGCTGGGGCAATAACGAACTGCAGTATTACACCAGCCGAAGTGAGAATGTAAGCGTTCAAAATGGTTACCTGTTGATTACTGCGCGTAAAGAAAACTATCAGGGTTCAGGATATACTTCAGCACGCTTGCTCACAAAAGGCAAATTTGAGAACACCTATGGTCGTTATGAAGCGCGAATTAAACTGCCTTACGGGCAGGGAATCTGGCCGGCATTCTGGCTTTTGGGTTCTGACATTCCGGGTGAAATCTGGCCTCAAATAGGGGAAATAGACATTATGGAATACCGCGGGCAGGAACCTACCGTGGTGTTAGGTACCGTTCACGGTCCGGGCTATTCAGCCGGGCAATCCATCTCCAAGCGTTACGAACTGCAAAACGACCGTTTCGATACCGGTTTTCACATATTTGGTATTGAATGGGGACCTGAATACATCAACTTTTATGTAGATGACGTGCTCTATAATCAGATCACTCCAGAAGATGTTCCCGGCGAGTGGGTCTTCAATCACGATTTTTACATCATTCTCAACCTCGCCGTGGGTGGAAGCTTTGTAGGCTCACCCAATGCAGAAACCGTATTCCCACAAACCATGCTCGTTGATTACGTACGCGTATACGAAAGCAATGGACAACGAAACTTTTAAAACCAGTATTATGAAAAAATTTATACAGAACATAAAATTTGCCGGAGTACTGGCAGTAGTGTTAAGCCTTGTCGCTTTCGTATCCTGCGAAGAAGATGATGCAGAATTGCCGGAAGTTACGGCAGGATTTACCTATACCCTTGATGAAGATACCGGGGCAGTTACCTTTTTCAATACCTCAGAAGAAGCTACGATGTACAGCTGGGATTTTGGCGATGGTCGTACTTCTAAAGAGATCAACCCGATGCGTGCCTTTGGTACGGGTACCTATGAAGTAACCCTGACGGCTGAAAATGCTGCGGGTGCATCGGACAGTTTTACAGACATGGTGGTGATTAACATTCCTCTGCCCATAAACCTTCCGGTGACATTTGATGATCCTAATGTGACCTATAATGTGGAGACCTTTAATGGAACAGCGTTTCAAATTGTAGCTAATCCTGATGTTTCCGGGTCTAATGATAAAGCTTCTCAGGTAGGTGAAATCGTTAATGCAGGTAACCAGTTTGAAGGAATAACCTTTGACGTAGGTATGGCTGTAGATCTGACCACAGAAAAAACAATCACCATGAATTTCTGGTCTGAAACAGCGATTCCGGTTTTGTTGAAATTAGAACAGGGCACCGCTGGAGATGTTGAGGTGAGCGCAAACCATTCCGGTAGCGGTTGGGAAAGTCTTCAGTTTGACTTTAATTCTGCAGCAAGTTATTCGCGAGTGACCCTCTTTGCAGATGGCCCCGGCAATACCGCCGGAACATTTTATGTTGATGATATCGCTCAGATCGAAACCCCGATACCGCCTTTTGATTCGGGCTTATTGGTTAATGGTGATTTTGAGGCAGGTATCAACCCTTGGATAGGTAATGGTGCCAATGCTGTAACGGAAGGAGACAATACCTATAACTTTGTAAATGTAGAAACAGCGGGGAACCCTTTTGATGTGAATTTGAGTCAGGTGGTTGAAATTACTCAGGGAACCAATTATATTCTGACTTTTAACGCGTCATCAGATCGTGCGAGAACGATTCTGGCGGGTATTGGTCTTAATGAAGCGCCTTTTACAAATACGGCTCCGCAGATCAATCTGACTACAGAAACGCAGACGTTTACCCTGCAATTGAGTGCAGCCGACTTTGGCGGTGCAAACAGCCGGGTGCTTTTTGATATGGGAGCAGATACGGGTATTGTGGTACTGGATAATATTTCCCTCGTTGAAGGTGGTGACGGAAGCGACAGTACTACCGGAGGAACGGGAGCAGGTGGCTGTACTGATATGCCGGTAGCTGCAACAACGCTTCCTTTAGGATTTGAAGGTTGCGAGACCTTTTTGGCTTCCAATAATTTTGGTGATGGTATTACTTCAGGTCTTGCTGAGAACCCGGCCAAAACAGGTATAAATACCTCAGATTATGTGCTGCGGGTTGACAAGCCTGCCGGTTCAAGTTTCTTTGCAGGTATTCAAAACAGTTTCAATCCAAATTTTGATTTAACCGAAACTAATACGTTTAAATTAAAAGTTTATTCAACTAAAGCTAATGTGGTCTTTAGGTTTGAGCTTGCGCTTGATCCTCAGACTGATCCTGTAACCGGTAATCCGGCTCCTGTTTTTGTAACAATTCCGGAAGCAAATACCTGGACAGAAGTTCAATTTACCTTTACTAATTTACCGGGTGCGCCCACGGCATACAATCAACTGGTTATAAAGCCAGACAACAATGAGACGGATGCCGCTATAACTACAGATGGCACCTATTATCTTGATGATCTCAGATTAGAAGGCGGTAATACAGGCGGAAATAATAGTGGTAACTTTGATTCCGGATTACTGGTAAATGGTGATTTTGAAGCCGGCACCAGCCCTTGGACGGTAGGAGTAGGAAGTGAAGCTGCACCCACCAAAACCGAAAATGGCAATACCTTTTATTCTGTGAATGTAATGACCGCGGGTGATGCTTTTGCAGTAAATCTAAGTCAAAAGCTTGAGATTATTCAAGGTTCAACGTACACGCTTACTTTTGATGCCTGGTCAGATCGAGACCGATCAATCGTTGCGGGTATTGGCCTTAGCGATGGGGATTTCTCTAACACTACTGAAACGGTAAACCTTACCACAGAGCGGCAAACTTTTACCCTGACGCTTACTGCGGCCAATTTTGGTGCCGCCAATGCCCGCGTTCTTTTTGATAATGGTGCGGCTGCAGGTGTTGTAAATATCGATAATGTTTCGCTTACTCTTGACTCTTCCACAGGTGGCAATAATAATGGCGGTAGTAATCCTGAAGGAAATTTTATAACCAACGCCGATTTTGAAGCCGGAGAAACCGGATGGACCTATTTTCAAAATGGAGGCAGTTCAGCCCTAGATAATTCCTTAGGAAATGGAAGTGCCACATCTGCTAAAATCAGCACCAATGGTCCCAGTAACCCGGCTATAAAGCAAGAGCGCTTTGGTGCCGGTGCTATCAGTGCAGGAGATGTGATTGAAGTAAAATTTGATCATATAGGATCGATAACTCAACCCGGGGCTGTATTTAATGTGATTTTATTCGGTGAAACTGCGAATGGAGCGTCATTTACTCAGGTTTTTGACCCCAGGCCTGCTTTAACCAATACCTGGACGACGTTTACGGCCACCTATACGATTCCGGCAGGAACAGATGTTAGTGAAGGGCTATCGCTGCTTATAGAGTCGGTTTGTGGTGGAGACGCGGGATGCAGCGTTTCTGCTAACGTAGATAATGTTTCTGTAACCGTTGTTAACTAGTAGTTATATAAACGAATGTTTTAAGCTGATTCTGAATCTTAATTAGAATCAGCTTTTTTTAGCCAATTCCCACTAAAATTTCTATTATGAAACAAACAAAAGCTTTACATACTTTTCTTTTCGTAGCTTTTGCTATTCAGCTTTCTTTAGCACAAAACGGAATTAATAATCTCGATCCCGTAACCGAAAAGAAGATTGACTCGATTATCAACCTGATGACCCTAAAGGAAAAAATGGGACAAATGGTACAGTACAACGGTACTTTTGATCTTACCGGCGCTCCGTCTGAAATTGATGGGAATACCAAATTACAAAAGCTACGCGACGGTGAGGTAGGTTCTATGCTCAATGTATTGACCGCTGCCGCTACCCGCGAAGCTCAGGAAAATGTAATGAAGTACAGCCGACTGAAGATTCCGTTGATTTTTGGTTACGATGTTATTCATGGTTATAAAACCATGTTTCCCGTACCGCTGGCTGAAAGTGCCAGCTGGGATCTGGAAGCGATTGAAAACGGAGCGCGTATAGCAGCGGTTGAAACCGCAGCCTCGGGTGTTCACTGGACGTTTGCGCCAATGATCGACGTTTCACGCGATGCCCGCTGGGGTCGTATTATGGAGGGTGCGGGAGAAGATCCGTATTTAAACAGTGTCATCGGGGTGGCACGTATCAAGGGTTTCCAAACCGAGAATCTGGCCGATGTATTCAGCATTGCAGCCTGTGCCAAGCACTTTGCCGGTTACGGTTATGGCGAAGGCGGAAGGGATTACAATACCGTAAACGTGGGCATTTCAGAACTTCAGAATTCCATTTTGCTACCTTTTAAAGCAGCTGCTGAAGCCGGAGTGGCCACTTTTATGAACAGTTTTAATGAGATAGACGGTACACCCGCAACCGCAAGTGTGTACTTGCAGCGCGAAGTGCTTAAGAAAAACTGGGATTACAAAGGTTTCGTAGTTTCAGATTGGGGATCTATTGTTGAGATGATCAATCATGGCTATGCCAAAGACAAGATGCAGGCCGGTGAACTGGCCGTAAAGGGTGGAAGCGATATGGATATGGAAGGTTTGGTTTATGAAGAATCTTTGGTTCCTTTGGTTGAAAACGGAAGCATGGACGAGGCGCTTTTAGATGATGCCGTACGCCGAATCCTCAGGGTGAAATTTGGTTTGGGCCTTTTTGAAGATCCGTATAAATACAGCGATGAAGCACGGGAACGCGAAAACGTCTATACCGAAGCACACCTGGAAGCTTCCGAAGATATCGCTCGTAAATCTATTGTGTTGCTCAAGAATGAAAACAGCACCCTTCCGCTTAGCCCTTCCGTAGCAAGTATTGCCGTTATCGGACCGCTGGCGGCAGATAAAGATTCGCCGTTAGGTAACTGGAGGGCGCAGGCCGTGCCTAATTCGGCTGTTTCTGTTTTAGAAGGTATTCAGAATAAGGTAGGTGAAAAAGTAACTGTCAATTACGCAAAAGGTGCTGATTTAGCCGTTGGTGAACGTGCTTTTATTCAGCCTTTACAATTAAATGAAACCGATACAACAGGCTTCGAAGATGCAGTTGCGGCTGCTAAGAAGTCGGAAGTGGTGGTTATGGTTTTAGGAGAAGATGCTTATATGACGGGGGAGGCGCGCAGTTATGCCGATATCAGGCTGGCCGGCGTACAGCAGCAACTGCTAGATGCCGTACACGCGGTAAATCCAAACATTGTATTGGTGTTGATGAATGGCCGTCCGCTTGATTTGTCAAAGCCTAACGAACAGGTGCCTGCCATTTTAGAAACCTGGTTTTTAGGTTCCCGTGCGGGTAATGCTATTGCCGATGTGTTGTTTGGGGAGTATAACCCTTCCGGGAAACTTCCGGTTTCCTTTCCGCGCAGCGTAGGTCAGGAGCCGCTTTACTATAACCGTAAAAGTACCGGTCGCCCCAGTAGTGACCTTATCTTTTACTCCGGTTATGAAGATTCGTCTATTGAAGCTTTATTTCCGTTTGGTTTCGGTTTAAGCTATACCACGTTTGAATACAGCGAGATCACTCTAGATGCAGAAACGCTAAATGCTGATGTAACCTTAACCGCTTCGGTAAGTGTTACCAATACCGGTGCTGTTGCGGGTAAGGAAACCGTACAGTTGTATATACGTGATCTTTTCGCCAGCAAAACAAGACCCATAAAAGAACTGCGTGATTTTAAGCAAATCGAATTGCAACCGGGCGAAAGCAAAACCGTGAGTTTTGAAATTACGCCAAAAACCCTCGAATTCTACAGTGCCAAAAACATCTGGGAAACCGAACCCGGAGCTTTTGAGGTGATGATCGGTACCAACTCGATGAACTTGAAGAAGGCTGTTTTTAGCTACGAGTAAACTTTTAAATTTATGAGTCTTCCTAAAATAGGTTGACAGTTTTACCTTGTTAAATCAATCCCTCGTAGCTAGCTCGAGGGATTTTTTAAATAACCCAATAACCCAATAACCCAATAACCCAAAATAACCAATTAACCCGTTTCCAGACTTCAGTAACCAAAGCCTAAAGGTTTTTAATTCGGTTTTTCTAACTTTACAAGAGTCCCCTTTATTGAATAGCTTAAGATATGAAACTACTTTTCTGCCGTTTGGGGATTTCAGCAGGGCTTTGGATCTGGATGCTGTTGCCTGGTTGCGTGATCTCTGCTTACGGGCAGCTCAACACCCTTACCTATGCCGAAAAAATTTACCTGCAAACGGATAGTGAGGTCTATACGCCGGGAACTAACATCTGGTTTAAAGCCATAGTGCTGGCTGGTGCCGCGCATCAACCTACCCAACTGAGCGGTGTGCTTTACGTAGAGTTGATTAGTCCGGGTGGGGAACTGCTTATTTCACAACTCATAAGATTACAGGAAGGGGTGGGGGCAGGTACCCTGGCCCTTGATCCGGATCTGGCTGGAGGCACTTACCTGTTGCGTGCCTATACGCGATGGAGCCAGAATTTTAATGATGATTTTATCTACGAAAAACAACTGGCTGTATTTACAGCCCGGGATGTCGCAGCCTCCCCGGGGGAGCAGGCAGAAGTTATACCGAATGCAGACGTAGAGGGCTCCAGACTGCGCATCCTGTTAAACCCTCTGGCGCTTGACTCTTTGCATAGGGGCCGACTGGATGTGGGTATTAGCCTGGACGGCGTGCAGGACAGCATACGCGTGCGGCAGCAGGAAGGCGACCGCTATGTGCTGGAATATCCTCTGACTAAGGATAGCAAGGTGCTGAGTCTGGGTTACCGCACCGATAGCGGAAAGCACCAGTTTGAGACTATCGCGCTTGATACTGCCGCAATTGACCTTCAGTTTTTTCCGGAAGGAGGAACGCTGGTTGCAGGAATACCATCTCAACTTGGGTTTAAAGCGATAGGTTATGATGGTCTGGGCAGAAAGGTTTCAGGTACTGTAACCGATCAAAACGGTACTGTTCTTTCCACCTTTAAAAGCAATGCCCTCGGAATGGGAAGCTTTAGATTGCGAGGCCTTAGCGATACGCTGTCTTATTTTGCGGAAGTAGCCCGGCCCGGGGGAGCGGTTTTGAAGTTAGCCCTCCCCGAAATAAAGACTCAGGGCAGCAGCCTTGCACTACGCGATCTGGGGGCAGGATTACAGGCCATTGTTTTATCGAATGCCATCCCAAATGATTCGATACAGCTGCAGGTTCATAGCCGCGGTCGCCTGTATTACGAAATAAAAGAACCCCTTCAGAAAGGCATGCTGGCTGTGGTTTTTCCGGTATCTAAACTTCCTTTTGGCATACTCGAAATATCCCTTTCAGATTCCCGGGGAGTTAAAATGGCCCGTCGACTCTGGTTTAATCATAATACTGCGCAAAGCCTCCAGATAGATGTTGACCTGGAGAAAGAGAGGTATGCAACCCGGGAGCAGGTGCGATTTCCGTTGCAAATAAGCGATGGCACAGGCAAGCCCAAACCGGCAAGTGCTTCTGTTTTAGTTGCAGCTATGGGCCAGCTGGGTATGGAGCCGCAGTACCGGGAGAGCATTCTGTCGTATTTTCTCCTGCAATCGGAGTTGCGCGGAACGGTAGAAAAACCCGGTTTTTACTTTCAAAAAGATTCCGTAAACACAGCTGCGATTGACGATTTATTACTTACTCAGGGGTGGGTGCGGTATAACTATGATACCATCCCGGCAGCCCGCAGGTTTCTGCCGGAACCGGTGTTGCTGCTTGAGGGTAGCGTGAGTGCACCCCTAAATAAATCGAAACGTCGCGAAGGGGTGCAACTCGCCCTGATGAGTTTTGACGAGACCCTTTTTATACAGGAACAGGAGTCTGATAGCCTGGGGCGCTTTAGTTTTAATATTGATGCCCTGTCGGGCGGGTATCAGAACCTGTTGATTCAGACTTCTAAAGAATCCGGGAAAAACAAAGATTACAATCTAAACCTCAAGCAACCTCAAAGGCCATCTGTAGAATTAGCACCGAAAGCGCAGTTTGCCCTGGCCGATCGTACTCTGGCCGAAGCAGCACAGCAACGAACCGAGCAACAACGTGTGTTGCGCGAGGCGATTCCCTTTGGAGATGAAGATATAGCCCTGGATGAGGTGCTGGTAAACAGTTATAAAATGACTCCTAAACGACAGGAAGTTGCAGATGAGTATGGAATGCCCGATGTGGTTATTGACGGAAAAGCCATTCAGGCAAAAGAAAAGAAATGGTCTTACGGTTTATACAGCGTGTTGCTGTTCAGCTTCCCGGATAAAATTCGAATTGTACGGGATAGCGACGGAGTCCTCAAAGCCCAGGTGAGGTTTTCAGATACGACCCTGGTGCTGGTAGATGGCATCCCCGTTATGGGATATAACTATGATATGATCCCTAATTTGCCGGTAAGCATGATTGAAAGTTTCGAAATTATTGAAATGGCCAGTAATTTTACCAGTCTCTATCTCGAAGCTTATCCCAATGCGAGTCCGCTGGAAGCTCCGTCCTGGGGTCATGTGATTGCGATTTATACCTATGGTGGTAATGGCCTGTTTGCTGCCGAACGGCCTAAGGGAATTGTGAAGCAGCGGGTTCAGGTTTTTTCGGAACCGGAAGCTTTTTATACGCCTAAATATGAAACGCAACAGGACTTAAATACAACCGAGCCTGACCTGAGAAGCACGGTGTTCTGGGAGCCTGAAGTAGCGGTAAGTGAAACCGGGAAAGGGGAGGTTGCTTTTTACAATCCCGATAATACGGGTACGATGTATTTGGTGGTAGAAGCCGTGTCAGCAGAAGGGCAACTGGGATATACCCTGATGCGTTATGAAATTGTGGACAGGGATGATCCCTAGCAGAGGCTCATTTTAATTTGGGTCACCGATATTATTCCTGACCGTTGTGCAGGGCAAACCTATCTTTAAGAGCTTTTAGCTTGAAAGGTATCCCTCCGTGGGAGAAGGTTTTTTAAATTCAAGCTCAGAGCGAAAATAAAGGAAGAGATCAGGAAATACTTATTCAGCATCCTACTATCTTCTTAGCAGCGGTTAGGATGAAGCCGGACCGTCTGCTTTTTCTTCCTGCTCTTTCAGTTCTTCTCTGGAGATTAAGTAATGGTCTTTTCCCAGGCCTACAATTGCGATAATGTTAGAAACTGTAGTGTATAGCAGTAAAACCACAGTGACCATCATCCCACTGATTACAGATGAGAAGAATAAGGTGGCCCAGTACACGTATTTAAACCAGGCTGTAGGTACCCCTTCGGCTTCCGTGATGGGGATATTGAACATCTGAAACATAATCAGCGCGGTAATAAAGAGGACGGTATCTATTTTTGCAATGTTCAACACCTGGTTGTAGTGGGCCTGCTTCAGGGTAGATTTAGAACTGGTGCTTATACCCAGCAAGGTAAGCAGGAGGGTTAAAATGGTTGCTGAACCCAGGACTATAGTGTTGCACAGCATATTAATGCCTGAAAGAGATGCTTCAATCAAATCTTTGGCCTCATAGCCGCTAATGTTTCCCAATAAAAATGCTGCCGCGGCTACAAAGATAAAAGTTACGAAACCGCCGGTTAATGAGCGTTTATTTTTTAGAATAAAGTCTTTCACGACCTGTTTTTTTCGGATTGGAATAAACCAGTTTTACGTACACCATCGCGGCATTGAAGAGAAATGAAAGGCCGTTCGTAAATATAATAGGCCAGTCATTTTTAAGGATTCCATAAATCGTCCACGATCCCACGCCCAGGAGCAGGCTTAAAAACATCCACATCGATATATCTGTTGCAGATTTGGTGCGTATCACTTTAATGACCTGTGGCAGCACGGCAATAGTGGTAAACACACTGGCGGTATATCCTATAAGCGTTTCAAACATCGTTGCCTATTTATAATTCGGTACTGAAATCTTCGGGCCTGTACACGTCTGCATCTGCATCCAGAGCCAGGTTCCCGGCACGGTCAAAGAGGTGGGCTTCCGTTTCAAAAAAGTGCATCATATACCCGGCGGTATTTACAAAGCAAATGGTATCACCCGGTTCCGGAAGTTGGGGAAGCTCTATTTTTCGTTTGAGCAACACATCGCGTTCCAGGCAGTAGGCCCCGGTAAAATAAACACCAACGGGTTCTGCATCGGGATCGGGATTTTTAAAGCTTGCAAAAGGATCGAGCAGAAAGTCGGCACTGGAACTTTTTAGTTGTGACATATTCATCTCCAGGCCTATGAGGTAATCTCCCCGCGCGTCTTTTTTGCGGTGTACAACCCGGGCAAGACTCACTCCCACCTGATTGAGCAGGCTTCGGCCGGGTTCGAGTCGCAACTCTATCTGTTCGGTTTCCAGCCGCAGGGCAACCGTTTGAGCCGAGTCATTGGTAGTTTGCAGGATTTCTTTGAGAAACGAAACTTTGCTGTATTCATTATAGTAAGGATAGGTGTCAAGACGGCCTTCCACGTTTTCATCCCGAAACTCAAAACCAAGACCCTCATTTCCAAAGGTGATAGGCGGGTGCTCACCGCAAACAGCCTGCTTCAGAATATCCTGAAAGCGTATCCATTCCTGTTCCGATTGGAGGTAATTCATCAAAATACCACCACCCATATCTATGAAAAGATCATCTTCCGTTTTTAAATTCAAAGTGTTGATGAGGTCGAGGGTTTGGTGCAGGGCAGTACCCCGCTGTGCAGTGCTGTAACCGTCCAGGTGAAAATGAAAACCCCGTAGGCTGATGTGGGAGCCGGTTTCGCTCGCATCAAAAAAGTCCTGAAGGATGGTGGCAACTTCATCTATATCGAAACCAAAACGGCTGTACAGTTTCTCGCCCTTATACCTAAAGCCTGAAATACGGATGCCTATCGGTGCCGGTTTTCCCAGGGATTGAGCTACCCTGAGCACGTTTTGTAACTCATCGGTATTGTCAATAACCAGCAGCACACCGTTGTCGATGGCCAGTTTCAGTAGGCGCTCTTCCTTGATTGCAGCAGTAGAAATAAGCTGGTGTGGGGCGATCCCCAGCTGCAGGCATTGTTCCAGTTCGCGGTAACTTGCAGTATCTATCCCGGCCCCGGCTTCCACCGCGGCAGGGATCAGGTTTTTAAATTTATTGGCTTTCCGGGCAAAAAAGAGTCTGCTTTTAAAATTATAGGTGTTTAAAATCTCGAGGTATTCCCTGCAATTCTCCTGGAAAGCACCTAAATGGTGTATGTTAAGCGGAGAATGCCAGCGTTGCAGCAACTGTTCCTGCAACTTAAAATCGGTGAGCAGCGGGCGCATCCACCCGGAGGTAATGGGTTTTAACGGGGGTAAATTCAGATTTGTTTTTGGTATGTTCCCGGTGTTGGAATCGGTTTCCGGGCTTGTGATTTTTGCTTGCATTTTTATTTTTGTTAGGGAGTTACGAGATTGGTTGCAGTTAAGCGCACGACCGCCTGCCGGGCCCAGTTGCTAGCCGTGTCGTTATGCTTTCGCGAAAGCGTATCGTTGTCAAAAAGCCGGCCTTCAGTAGGAGTGCCGTAGAGGACTATACGTGGCTCAGCTCTGCCCACATCATTGAGCGGATGACCTTCCGGAGTACAGTGCAGTTGGCCGGTGAGCTGGGTTTTGTAGCCAAAAATCTCCGGGTCTGTGGTAAACAACAGGGAGCATTTTCTTGAAAATCCGCGGGGGATTCGCGCATCGACACTGTAATCGATATCCAGTGAATCACAGGCGTTAGAAATTGCAACTCCGGCCTGAGGGGTACATTCGGGAAAGCGCGCATAGCTAAAATCGAGAATTCCGGCCTGCATCAGGGCCAGCATTTTCTTGATATTTAGTACCGGAGGACCGTATGCCGTGCGGTTAAAAAGGTTGAAATACTCATGTTGAATACGTTTTACCGAACGCGGGGTAAACAATCCACTGCTGTACAACTTGTTGAAGTCGTCGCTTAAAAAGCGCCATGCCGAAGCTGCGGCCACATAGGCACTGTTTTTTTGTTTCAGTTCGGCAAGCCAAAACTCCCAGTAGTGCGCTACCGCACGGTGACAATCGGTTTCGGGTTCGAGTCGGGGGTGCCAGAGGTGTTCTGCTGCAAATAGGGGTGCATCGGGGTGTTGCTTGTGGAAATCCTGTCGCATCTGCTGAAATTCTCCCCAATTGTGAGCGGGAATGGACTCAAAGCCATAGTATTCGAAGAGTTTGTGATAGTATTCGGTTTCCAGATCCTGAATGATTACCGGGAGCACCTCCGTCTCAAAATGAATGGGATTGGCTTCATCGAGTTTTCGGCTTACCAGCTCTTTAAGGTAAAAACTGACGGGCCTGGTGTTTGGGTGTTGCGCATCTCTGGGAACCATCGGAATACCGGAGCGGGAGTAAGGCAGGATGCGGGCAGGCTCTGCACCGCTTTTAAGATACTGCAGCCGGTCATCTTTGCATGCTATAAAACGGCCTCCCTTACCTTCCGTAAGTCCCAGAATGGTATCTAGTGCAGTAAGTCCCATCCCTTTGCAGGCTACTGTAGTGCCGGGCGGGATTTGTTCCAGTGTTTCAGAGAAGGGATAGACGAAAGGAATGTGCCCGGGCCGGGGCGTTTCGGTCTGTAATTTACTACAGATAGCGGTACTGTGGCCGGTAGTGATGAGTATGGACTCAAAGGAAAGTGCATCTACCAGGGCATCAGAAGTCTGAATTTTAAAACCGTTTTCCTGTTTGGAAATTCCCGTAACCTTTGTAATATGCCGACTTAACTTAATAAATCCGGAAGCCTGTTTACAGAGTTCCTCAAAGTGGTGTTTGAGATAGGCACCCACTTCTTTACGGGGTGCTATTAAAACGGCTTCTTCAGCAGGGGTTTTTCCTGTTTTTCTACTGCGCCATTCGGTAAAGGAAGGAAGTTCTACAATTGGTTTGGGTGAACTTTCCGGGTTTAAGGAGATGTACCGATTGGGGTAGTTCATCAGTAAATAGTCGGGTTGATTTGTGGCATAGATCCATCCGGTGGCAAAATGTTCGGTTTCATTGAACAGGTGCAGGTGTACCGGCGGGAGATTCCCGGCGTGTTTCAGGTTTGCTAAAAGGCGTTCTAAACCGTACAGACCTTTGGGTCCCAAGCCTACAATACCTAAATGTATGGGTTGCGATTTCATAGGTTAAGGTTTTTTTCCACCCAACGGGCATTGTAAATGGTATCCAGATAACGCTCCCCGCGATCGCACAGGATAAGCACGCAGGCCGCTTCTTTCGGTAATTGTGGAGCCATTTTTAAAAAAGCCGTAGTTACCGCCCCGGAAGAACCACCAGCCAGGATGCTTTCGGTCTGTAAGAGTTTGGTACAACCCGCAACACACTCGGCATCGGTAATGTGCTGTACTTCATCTACCAGGTCGGGATTTAGAAATTTGGAAGGCAGACCCGCCCCGTGACCGGGAATCAGTCTTTTTTTGGCCTTATCGCCAAAAATAACACTGCCCGAAGCATCAACTGCAATGAGTTTTGTGGGCAGGTGCCGGTGATTGATGTACTGAGCGCAGCCCATAAGCGTACCGCAGGTACTGGTAGCCGAAAAAACATAACCCACGCCCGGAAGCTGATGGTGTATTTCCTCCATCGTATGATAATGAGCCCTGGGGTTGGCTCTATTCGCATACTGATTGGTCCACACGGCGCCGGGTGTTTTGGCCAAAATCTCCTGCACCCGTTTTAACCGGGCCCCAAGGAATCCACCTTCAGGATCTGGTTGCTTCACTTTATCGATCTGAACCCCATAGGCTTTTAAAATATTTAAGGTGTGCGGGTTGGCATGGGGATCTACCACAATAATTAGCGGAATGTGGTAATATCCACATACCTGAGCCAAACCAATGGCCATATTGCCGCTGCTGCTTTCTACAAGAGTAGTCTGAGGAGTGATACGGCCCTTTTGTATGCCATCTTCAATAATATTCAGGGAAGTACGGTCTTTAATACTGCCCCCGGGATTAGCCATCTCCAGCTTGGCATAGACCTCTATGCCGGTGAGTGCGGCGAGTCTTTTTAGTTTTACAAGCGGGGTATTGCCGATGGTTTGCAGCACAGAATCGGTTGCAAGCTTAGGTTGGTCTAAGAGGGTATGGAGCGCCATAAAATTTTTCAATTGGTTAGTTGGAAATAGGTATCCGAAAACTATATTGTTTTGAATCATATTTTATTAATAATAACAGCATTTAACACAGCAGCGTTAAAGAAGTGATAAGGTGTCAAAAGCGTTAATAGCGTGCGGGTAGTTTTCGTATGTTTCCGGTTAAACTACTCAATCGCTGGCTATGGAAAACTGGATGTATGCTTCAACAATTTTACTGATTAAGGTCTTTCTTTCAATTTTGGCCATATTTTCAATTATTATTTTAATCACGCGTATTGCGGGATTGCGCACTTTTGCAAAAATGTCGAGTTTCGATTTTGCCTCTACGATCGCGATTGGTTCCATTTTGGCTTCTGTAGTTTTAAATGCCAATCAATCCCTGCTGAAAGGGGCTATCGCTTTAGGTGGAATTGTTTTGTTTCAAAGTATTTTTGCACTTAGCGTACGCAAGTCTAAACGTATGAACAGGCTGCTTACCAATGCACCTACAGCCCTTATGTATAAAGGGGAAGTTTTATACGAGAATCTGGCCCGGACCAATGTGGGTGAAGATCAGCTTATAGCTAAATTGCGCGAAGCCAATGCGCTGAAGTTTTCCAGTGTACACGCCGTGATACTGGAATCTACCGGAGATATTTCTGTGCTGCACAGCGGGGAGGAAGAGAAACTTGAAATAGACGAGCGGTTGCTGAAAGGTGTGGAAGGTTTACC
>CAYNMH010000006.1:0-54134 GCA_964398145.1 uncultured Flavimarina sp.
ATACGATGAAAACCTTTTTCTATGTATGTACAGCGATGACAAACACCTTTACGGTGGATGGAAAAGAAATTTCACTTACCCTAAGCACCACCAAAAACGAAACCTATATCGGTCATGTTTATGAGACCGATATTCGGGAAGGGGAGACATTTGCTATCCAAAAGTATGCTGGATATTTTACTTCCTTCAATCACGACCAGAACGAGCTTAAACAAGCTGCAGAAAAGGTGTTGAATACCGCTTTAGAAACCGGATTTGATGATCTTTTGGCTAAACAAAAAGAAGACTGGGCAGAGATCTGGTCTATGGCAGATATTGTGATTGAAGGCGACGTACGGGCACAGCAGGGAATACGATTTAATATTTTTCAACTGAATCAAACCTATTTGGGTAAAGATGCGCGGTTGAATATTGGACCTAAAGGCTTTACCGGTGAGAAATATGGCGGGTCTACCTATTGGGATACTGAAGCCTATTGCCTGCATTTTTATATGGCAACGAAAGATCAGGAAGTAGCTCGTAATCTCCTTACGTATCGACATAATCATTTGCCCAAAGCCATTGAGAATGCCGGGAAATTAGGTTTTAAAGACGGGGCCGCATTGTACCCAATGGTAACGATGAATGGGGAAGAGTGTCACAATGAGTGGGAAATTACCTTTGAAGAAATACATCGTAACGGAGCGATGATTTTTGCCATTCGGGATTATGTGAATTACACTGGTGATTACAGCTATATCCCGGAGAAAGGACTCGAGGTGATGATAGGTGTTGCCCGTTTCTGGAAACAACGAGCAACCTGGTCGGCTCAAAAGAAGAAATATGTGATTTTAGGAGTAACAGGACCTAATGAATATGAAAACAACGTCAATAATAATTTCTACACAAATTATTTAGCGAAATGGTGTCTGGAATACGCTGTAGAGCACTGTAAAAATGTAGCTCAGGAGTTTGGTTCAGATTACAAGCGTATCGTAGGTCAGACCGAATTGAAAGAGGAAGAATTAAAGTCATGGGCCGAAGTTGCTGAAAACATGTATCTGCCTTATTCAGAGGAAAAAGGGGTTTACCTGCAGCAGGATGGCTTCTTAGATAAAGAATTGGTCACTGTAGCCGATTTATCAAAATCAGAACGTCCCATCAATCAGAAATGGAGTTGGGACCGAATTCTGCGTTCGCCTTACATCAAACAGGCCGATACGTTACAGGCTTTTTACGTGTTTGAAGAAGATTTCAGCGAGGAGCAATTGAAGAAACATTTTGACTTTTACGAGCCGTTTACGGTTCACGAATCTTCTTTAAGCCCGTGCGTACACGCCATACAGGCTGCAAAACTGGGACAGATGGATCAGGCGTATGCGTTTTACCTGCGTACTTCGCGTCTGGATCTGGATGATTACAACAAAGAAGTTCACGAAGGCTTGCATATCACCAGTATGGCAGGTACCTGGATGAGTGTAGTAGAAGGTTTTGGCGGGATGCGTATTAAAGACAATACCCTGTCATTTGATCCCAAAATGCCCGAAGCCTGGGATGGATTTTCCTTTAAACTGAACTATAGAAATCAAATCTTAAAAGTTGCTGTGGGTAAAAACAAAACCGTTTTTACGCTCAACGAAGGCGACGATCTTGATCTTTTAATACATGGAAAAGAGGTAACTGTGAAAGCAGGTAGCTCGGTTGAGGTTTAGTCAATTAATATGTATTAAAAAAGGAACCGTGAAATTCTATAAATTTCAGGGTTCCTTTTTTTTTGTGTCAGGTCGAGCGCAGTCGAGACCCTTTTGTAAATTAGAGATTATGACGCCTCTCGACTGCGCTCGAGGAGACAAAAATTTGAATATAGACTAAAACTATTCTATTGAACTCTCCTGCTTCAGTGGCATATAAATATCTGCTTGCCATTCCAGCTCATTGCCACCCATATTTGGGTTGTTAAAGAAGACTTCCAGTGGTTTAGGGTCAACTTCGATGTTTTTTCGCTTTGCGTAGGCTAGAAGCGCATACCACGCACGATCTGAAGTGATGTAATTTCCATTATACACCGCGTGAATCGCGTCTTTTTCAAACAAACGCTTGTATTTAATTTCGTCTGTGATAGGTAGATTTTCTGAGCGGATTATGGGGAAACAAAAATTATAGGAAATACTATCTGTCTCCTGATCCCACTCGGTTACTTCCACAAATGGAGGTCCGTTCATTTCAACATTATTACGTGCCAAAACATCACCTATATATCCATAATTGCGCATCATTCCCAAAGCTTTAGCTTCCTGAATACTTTTTAATGCGATATAGGCACAATACGTGGAAGGCGTTTTTTCAACACCTACTATTTCTATTTTTATTTGTTTGAGGTGCTCATCCAGGTTTTCGTAGAACTCCATTACGTTTTGGGTGCTCCGTTCTTTAAATACGGTATTGGTAAAGGGAACAGTAATTCGGTTTTTAAGACTGTGTTCAGCATCTTTCACGCCCACGCTCACTTTGGTAATCGAATCATTAAGCATATACGTGTGATAGGTATAGGTAACGGTAGAGTCACCAAATTGCCGCTGCTGTACAATAGCCGATGTACCCCACTGCTCGGTGATCTTACTGGCCGGCAGATTGCTATTAAAGCTTTTAAGGGATTGAATTACTGTGCCTGGAGTTGTTTTGACAGTGAAATTTATGATGTAATCACTTGGTTTTACAAAAAGATACCACGCAAGGGCTACAAAAAGGAGGGTGACTACTACAAAACCAATTTTTTTGATCATAGGTATGGGTTTAAACCGGAATTTGATTTAAAGACGCTTTATTTTCAGAAGAAGTTTAATTTCCGCTATGCGAAAGGGCTTCATTTTGCTTCTTCATATGAAGATTGTCAACGATGTATTGACCTACCTGTCGTCCCTGTTTTAAACCTTCTTCAATTGCAGCTCTATAATGAATACCGCCATATAAACGGCTTACAGCAGCTTCGGCCGAAGCTTTGCGAAAGGAGTCAAAACTGCGTACCGGAAGTCCGTATGCGGTTTCTGTATCGTCATCAAACTGAAAGTTGTCTCCGTAAATCTCTGTGAGAATTTCTGCTGCTGCTCCCGAAACTACCGAGTGACCACTGCTGTATTCTGGAAATGGCGGGGTTTGTAGAACCGGTGCCCAGCTGTCATCTATGTATTGATTGATCAGGGTTTCAGGACGTATGAGGTTACTGCGGTATTTCTCATCCCAGCAGCTGATAAAACCATCAAATAATGCAATCGAAGTTTTGGTATAGGCATAAACCGTTTCCATCAGGTCTGCGTTATTTTTTTTCGTAGCTATTTTTACAATCCCAATCCAGTGACCTCCGGGGGTGATTTTTTTGGTAGCAAACATCAAATGTCCTTTATGTGTAGAAACATAGGGATTACAATCCCAGAATTTTGCAATAGCCGCTTCTTCAGATTCGTCCCCTTTTTCGGTCATTTCATTGCGTACCGTATAGACTTCCATCAACTGTTTGTGGAATTCTGAACCCTCTTCCATAGAAAAAGCGGGAGGTGGAATCGGTTTAAACTGAGAAGCCGAGTCCAGTACAAAAGTGCGTATCTTCATCCAGTGCGGTTCAATCCCATCCATATAAGCAGGTGGCGTAGGCTGCCAGCGTGCAGGATTATCGGGATTTACCGAAAATTTAGGCATAGTACGCGTTTGCTTGTAGTTATCACCATCCATCCATTTTTTGATATGATCGGTCACCTGGGTGGCGTAGGCTTTAGAAGCATTAAACTCGGTTTCATTTTGCTCTTCCCATTTTTGGTACAGGCTGTCGCGTACTTCGGTAATGCGATCTTCAGAAAAGATAAGGCTCTTTGCCATTTCCATCTGAGCCATTAAAGCAGCTACATCATAATTTACAGCGTCGTCCTGCGCTTTAGGGGTTTCTTCAAGACCATTTAATTTTCCGGCAAGGGAAGTATAGTCGGGATTGTTCTGCGCCAGAACTTCATAGGCTGCGATGTTGCTGTATGCATAAATGCGACTGGCTACGGGTGGTGAAAAAATATCATGAATAATTACCTCGGTCACTTTATCTACTGCATTATTATAATCATCGGGACTTACCTCAAGCGGCTTTTGTTCGCCGGTACACGAGGTGAGTAAAACCATACTTAGTATAAACAGTGCAACAACATTCTTGTACATCGTACCTATTTTATTTTTATTCATTTAAAATTTAATTCATAAACCTGTAAACGGTCATCGTTAGGTGTGGCCAGTAAATAGTATTTTCCATTCAGACTTATTACAGAGAGATTGCGTATGGATTTTCCTGCAAATTTTAACCCAATCTGTTCTCCCGGGATGATGTCGTTTTTGGTCTTGATCAGAGCGCCGTTAAAACTGTCTAACCTTCCGTGAAAGGGCTGCACCCCAAAATAGTTACCTCCTGCGACTACCTCGTCTGCGCCATCCTGATCAAAGTCAAATTTACAAAAACTCAAAACCGGGGCAACCTGAAAGTCGCGCGGCAAAGATACAAAATCAAACGAATTGGAATTGTTGCGTAAGTATCCTGTTTTCAAGGTAGTTACCTTAAGTATTTTACTTTTATTTAACTGTTCTTCGCTAAGAATATCTTCAATGCTTTGACCCGCAAAATCCCGGTAGCTTTGGTATTTTTTTCGAAAACTTACCACCTGCGAAGCCAGTGCATCGAGGCCCATAAGCGGATAATATTTACCGTCTTTTGCGGTGGTGACAATGGTTTCGGTTTGCCCGTTATTATCAAAATCGCTGTAGTACATTTTCATAGGCACTTCTGCCGAGGCTTTAAACTTGCTGTTTTCACCCCAATTCCCAACTATATAATCGGTATCGCCATCCCCGTCTATATCAAACGGAATGATGCTTTGCCAAAGACCTTCAAGATCTTTTTCGGTTTTAGAAACCAGTTTGAGTTTGTTACCATCATTTTTCAGAAACGTGGGTGCCATCCATTCGCCTACAGCAATTAAATCTTTTTTGCCATCCCCGTCAAAATCATCCCACACAGCAGCAGTGATCATCCCGAGTTCTTTAAATTCCTGTGCTATGCGAAAAGTTCCGTTGTTGTTTTCAAGCAGATAGGAGGAAGGTAGTTTCCCAAAACTTGCGGTAATGGTCTGTGTTCCTGCAAATACATCAAGATCACCGTCCTGGTCATAATCATATGCGGCCAATACGGAAGTATTTTCAAACAATTCCGGCAGAGCCGAAGCTTTAAAGGTATAGCCCTCTTTGAGATACAAAACGTCAAGCAGCGGTTTCGCTTTATTGTAAAAATCGCCGCCCGCAGTCCCGGTCATCAAATCGTTTTTTCCATCTTTATTGAAATCAGCAATCAGGGCAGTTACTTCTTCATTGATTGAATCGTTGCGTATGCCGGGATACTCTGTTTCAATAAAGGTAGAATCGCTTTGTAAATAGATTTTGGAAGGCACATATTTAGAACCGCCGAAGAATAAATCAGTTTTACCATCATCATTTAAGTCACCCATAGCTACTGCCGGGCCGCGATCTCCTACCTGATAAGGAATTAATTTTTCACGATCAAAATCGGAATAGGCATCTTCACGATGCACAAAATCAAGCCCTAACGAGTCAGTCACCGATGTAAACAATATCTTTTTTTTAGTTTTTAGGGAAGCATAATCAAATGCAGAAGTGTTTTCCGGTTTTAAATGCAGCGTTTGGTTGGTGGCGATATTTTGAAGCAACTGGGTGCTTCGGTCTGGCCAGATGATGCGTACAGAATCTACCTGTTTCAGTTTTCCAAAGCCAAAGTGCACAAGCGGTTCTGATGATGCCTGAAAGCCTCGCACTGTATAGAGTTCTTTAAATTGCTGCACGCCATTTGCATAAGCAACTACTTTTGTGCCTATTGCGAAATGATTTTGTTCGGTTGATTTTAAATACAACTTCAGATAGGAAGCTTTACCATCAGTCTGATTGACATATAGTTTGGGAGCCGAATTGATATTGTTGGTCACCAGATCAAGATCCCCGTCATTATCGAGATCTGCGTAGGCTGTTGCGCCAGAAACCAAAGTATCATCAGCTATCCAGGTTTCACTTCGGTCTTTAAACTGCAGGTCTTTACTGCCCTCATAAACGTAATTTCGGGTAACCCCGCCGGGCATCAAATCGAGAGCTTTCTGATCAATGAGGCCCGTATTGTTGATTTTATTCTGAATCTGTTCACTGGAGATAAACTTGATGTAATCGAGATCGTTAGGACGTTTAGGAATTCCGTTTGAGATAAAGAGGTCCTGTTGCATATCCTGGTTAAAATCACCAAATAGCGCACTCCAGCTCCAGTCGGTCGCAGCGACACCACTCAACAGAGCCGTTTCCTGGTAATCGCCTCCCTCGCGGTTTATAAACAACATATTGCGCGTAAACTGGTAATGGTAGCCATAGCGGTCTGTACGTAAACGCTGGGTTTGTATGTTGTCATCGCCTTCGGTTGATTTGAGTACATTTTCATCCTGCGGCAACATATCAAGCGAAATCAAATCGGGCCAGCCGTCGTGATTGAGATCAGCCACATCGCTTCCCATAGAAAACCGACTTGTGTGCCCAAAGTGATTTTTAAGATCTTCGGTAAAGGTGCCGTCGCCGTTGTTGATGTAATAATAATCATCTTCATGAAAATCGTTCCCAATGTACAAATCGGGATAGCCATCCACGTTAAAGTCAGATACAGCAATGCCCAGGCCATACGAATTGATTCCGCCGTAGATGCCGGCTTCCTCGCTCACATCGGTAAAATGGTCTCCATCGTTACGCATAAGTCGGTCTCCGGTTTGGGGATTGCGTTCGTAGCGTAATTCGGCTTTGCCAAAAGAGCTCTGCGTATGCACCGCGTGATTGAGGATGTAGATATCGAGATCGCCATCCAGATCATAATCGAGAAACGCAGCAGATGAGGAAAAGGTATCGAGATCCAGACCGTACTGCGCAGCACTTTCCGTAAAAGTACCATCACCGTTGTTGATAAAGAGCTCGTTGTACCCATCCATGCCGTTAAGGCCCACCACGGCACACACGTAGATATCCAGAAAGCCGTCGCCGTTTACGTCGCCCATCACCGCACCGGTGTTCCAGTCGCTGTTTCCGGCCACACCTGCGGTTTCAGTAATGTCTTCAAATTGTAAATTACCTTTGTTTAGGTACAGTTGATTCTTAACCTGGTTACCCGAAAAATAAATATCCGGTAAGCCGTCGTTGTTGATGTCGCCAATGGCCAGCCCGCCTCCATTATAGAAATAGAGATAGTCCAGAATATTCATGTCCTCGTTCGGTGTGAGCGTGTTTTTAAAGCTGATGCCGGCCTTTTCGGTATCAGGATTTGTGAACAATTCGGGCTGATCTGAACACGAAAAGCTAAGTGTACCCAGAAGGATTGCGAGGCTTATTTTAATTATTGAGTTCAAAAATCTTCGGTTTTTTATCGTTTACGGCTGCGATGATATAGGTTTTTCCGCTTTTATCTTTAAATGTCTCTAATTGTTTTACTTCGTCTTTAATAAAGAATCCGCTTTTATTGTAATTCTGCCAGTTGTACCCTGCAGCACCATCGTTTAGCAATACGTTACCAAAATTAGCATCGAGCTGAGAGTACTGGGGTTTAAATTCAAAATTATTTCCCGCCATAATGAGATCTGCAAGTCCGTCTTTATTGATGTCTGTTGCCAAAATATCACATACACAGGAAAGCTGGGTTTGATAGGGCAAGGCTTTAAAGCTGAAATTGCCGTTACCGTCATTAATTGCAATGACAGACTGTGCGTATTTCACCTCTTTTTTGATGGCGTTTTTAAGACTTTCGGGAGATACAATCTCATCTATAAAGCGCCCGGCATAATCTGAAGCTTTCAAGTTTTGCTTTTTAAGGGAAGTCATTTGAGCTGTAAGTTCTTTTTTCTGGTGCAGCGGATAATCTTTTCCCTGCCTGCGCATCGTCGTAATTTGCTCAATAGTTCCATTATTATCAAAATCATTGATGTACATGACCATAGGGCTTTCTACAGTGGGAAGATAGTGTAGATTTTCGCCTTCATTTCCCAAAATCAAATCCATATCCCCATCGTTGTCTATATCGCTTGCGGCAAGCGTATTCCACCAACCGGTTTTATCACTTAAGTTGCTTTCTTTTTCAGATAGCCTTCTGCCCGAATTGCGGTAAATATGTGGGGAGCCCCATTCTGAAACAGTGATGAGGTCAGCAAAGCTATTACCATCAATATCCAGCCAAAGCGCGTCAGTCACCATCCCGGCATCTTTAAGATCGTAAGCCAGACGTTCAGTCGCATCTACAAAAATGCCGTTGCCTGTATTTTCTAAAAACAAGTGTTGCGGGTCAATACCGTAAACACCAACCACGCTCCGCGAACCGATAAATAGGTCTATATCTCCGTCTCCGTCAAAATCTTGAGGCGCTACGACGCTCATATTTTGAAAAGCTGAAGGTAATTCTTCGGGCGATTTGCTGAAATTGCCCTTGCCGTCGTTAAGGTATAGTCTGGGACGAAATAGTTCTTTTTTACCTACCTCGTTTCCGCCGGAAGCTACAAGTAGGTCCAGATCTCCATCCCCATCGGCATCAAAAAATGCCGCGGAAGTATCTTCAAAAGGAGCATCAGCGGTAAAAGCAGATTGCGTTTTGGGAGAAAGCTTCCCGTTACCGGAATGCAGGTAGAGGTTTGCGGGGCTTCCGCTTGGCGCACCTACAAATACATCTTCATTGCCGTCACCATTTACATCACCCACAGCCAGTGCGGGTCCTTCCTGCGAGAGTTTTTTAGCTATCAAACCTTCATAATCAAAATCGTTATAGGTATTTTCAGGAGTAGTCTGCAAAGCGGAATTGCTGATTTCAGTAAGTAATTGCGATCCTATATTCTGCTTAAGCGGTACGTAAGTATCTGTAGCATCTGCCTGACTGAGATTTAGGGTTTTGTTTGTGGCCACGTTTGTAAACAACTGCGTTTTATCGTTAGGCCAAAGCACGCGCAGCGAATCCAGTTTTTGCGTTTCGCCCAGGCCAATGGTCATTTTATAATCCATAGAGGACTGAAACCCGCGCACCGGGTACAATTCCTGATAAATCTGCTGGTTGTCAAAATACAGTCTTACTGACGCGCCTATCGCAAAAGGATTTTTTTCTCCGCCTTTAAAATTAAGGCTCAGGTAGCGGTTATTAGTTTGTTCTTCGGCATCATTGCGATAGACGAAAGCCTGCATATTCACATTATTAACCACTAGGTCGAGATCGCCATCATTGTCCAGATCCCCATAAGCCGAACCGTTTGACATACCCGGCTGGTCAAGTCCCCAAAGCGTGGCTGCATTTTCAAATTTCAGGTCTTTTTTATTTCGGTAAACTGCATTCACCAAAGGCTTTTTCGGCATTTTATTGATGATGGAATCAATAGCCTGGCGTTTACCGGTTAAAGCCATTTTTTGAATGATTTCGTTAGCAAAAAAATCAACGAAATCCAGATCAGTCAGATCATGATTGATTCCATTTGTGACGTAAATATCACGATAGCCGTCGTTGTCCAGGTCAACCAGCAGGCCTGCCCAGCTCCAGTCGGTCGCGTCAACACCACTGTAATAAGCGGTTTCTGAAAAGCTACCGTTACCGTTGTTGATTTGTAGCGTATTCTGAATGAACTGCTGGTAAAAGTCTTTGCTTTGCTTGAGTTTATAGACGTTGTAGCTGTCAAATTCCATTACTGATTTTACGCGCTCCTCCGGCTCGGGGAGCATGTCTGTAATAAAAATATCCTGCAAACCATCGTTATTGACGTCTGAAATATCAACACCCATCGCTGAAAGTGACAGGTGTGAAGTCCATTCTTTTATTTCTTCGCTAAAGGTCCCGTCCTGCTGATTGATATACAGGTAATCGCGCTCGTAAAAGTCGTTTGAAATGTAGATGTCGGGCCAAAGGTCGTTATTGATGTCTGTGACCATTACGCCCAGACCAAAGCCAATAAGACTTCCGTAAATACCTGCCTCTTCACTTACATCGGTAAAGGTGTCACCGTCGTTACGCATTAAGAGATCGCCCACACCTTTAAAGATTTCGGGTACATTTTCCCAGTTTTCGGCACGGGTGTCGCGTTGTTCGGCATAACCCAAACCACTTACGGGCACATTACTGTTATTGAGGATATACACGTCAAGATCCCCATCTTTATCGTAGTCAAAAAAGCTGGCCTGAGTAGAAAAGCCGGTTTTAGCCAGGTTGTATTGCTCTGCTTTTTCGGTAAAAGTGAGGTCACCGTTGTTGATATACAGATCGTTGTCGTGGTTGTCACCTTCCATGTTCCCTGCATTGCTAACGTAAATATCAAGCAGTCCATCTGCGTTAATATCGGCCATTACCACACCGGTTGACCAGGGCTTGTCGCCACCTACGCCGGCTTTTTCAGTAATGTCTTCAAATTTGAAATCGCCTTTGTTGAGGTAAAGCTTGTTTTGCCCCATATTTGCGGTCATATAGATGTCTGCAAGCCCGTCGTTGTTGATATCGCCAATTGCCACACCTCCACCATTGTAGAAGTTGCGGTATTTAAAGATGTTGAAATCTTTTTCGTTCTGGATGGCATTTACGAAGTTGATCCCGGTTTCCTCAGGCGACATTAGGCTGAAGAGTTTGGGGTCTTTAGCGTTATTTGTTTCTTTGTTTTCTTTATTTGAATTGCAAGCGACCACTGCAAAGCACAATATTGTAAAGTAGATTTTTTTTAGACTGACGTACATGTATTTTTTCTGATTTTCAAATTTAATTTGTTTGTAAACAACATCAGCAAAGGATAACCGGTAATAATAGTAAATATTAGTTACTCTATAAATTTAAAAGAGGGGCAATAAGGCCCCTCTTTAATTTATAAAAATTAAAAACAGACTTTAGTAACCTGGATTCTGAATCAAGTTAGGATTGAGGATAATCTGTGTATTAGGAATAGGAAATAAATTCCTATCTGCATTATTTACTTCTGCGGCATCTTTAAACTGCCAATCACGTGTATACTGTCCAAAACGTATTAAATCGTTACGTCTCCAAAACTCTATAAATAATTCACGAGCTCTCTCGTCAAGTAAATCCTGTTCTGTTAAATTAGATAATGGAGTAGCACCTCGTTCCTCTCTTAAATCATTAACAAGAGTTAGTGGATTTTCAGAGCTTGTACCTCCTCTAAAAATTGCTTCTGCCTTCATCAAATAGGCATCTGCATACCTAAAGTAAACCAAATGCTCTTTAAAAGCTCCATAAACAGGATTGTATTTTATAACACGAATACCTGTTCTTTCCCCGTTCTCCAATAAACTTGGCTCGCCAGTACCTGCATCAACAAAGTCTCTTGTGAATGATAAGGGCACGCTACCTCTATCTGTGAGTTGAGCTCCATTAAGACCATATTGTTGGCCAATAAGAAATCCGTAGCCAACGTTTGAGGCATCAGCTATTCCATCTTCATCCTCATCGCTCATTCCGGGCTGACCAGTAAAAGCAAAACCACTTTGAGCCACGTAGCCACGACGCTCTTCCTGACCGTCTCCGGGATTGTTTGAATTTTCGGGTCCTTCAAATAAATCGTAATACTCTGCCAGTGTGGCAAAACCATTCCAACCCCCACCAGTGTTATCAGGGTGAGTAAAGTTATAGTGTAATGTATTCCAAATTCGTGTTCCGACCGATGTATTGATTACCCAAATACTTTCGGAATCTGGAGCATCTTCGAAAATCTCAAAATATCCGTTTTGCAACTGGTAACCGTCATCTTCAATATCTTCTACTAACGTAATTACCTGATTCAAGTCTGCAGCTGCAGGGCTATCGTTACCTTCGTAGATATGTCTGTTTAGATAAATTTTAGCTAGCAAATAACGAGCAGCAGACTTTGTGGCTCTTAAGTTAATAGTTCCCGCAGAAGAATCTGGCAGTCCAGCCAATGCATTTTCAAGATCTGAAATTATAAAACTTACTGCTTCTGCTCCTCTAAATACTTCTGGATTTTCTAGAGGGTCTGCGGTAGTATCTCTGAATGGAACCTGACCAAAATTGTCAAGAATTACAAACATACCTAATGCTCTTAAAAAAGACGCCTGAGCACGAGAATCTGCTGATGATGCAGAGCGCTCATCCAGAACAGTGCTTGCGGTTAGTTGCAATTCATTCCATTGATCAAAAACATTCGTGATGAATTGATGGTCTGCAGTCCAGGTATGTTGATGTAATTGTCTCCATCTACCATTATCACCCCAGTCTGAACCGCGCGTTGGAATAAGTAATGCGTCTGTAGTAACTTCACTTAATGAAAACAGGTTCTCTTGGGTTCCGAGGTATCCAATTAGCGCATTGTACATACCGTTAACAGTACTTGCTGCCTCCTCGGCGGTATCAATACCATCAAAACTTGCAGCAAGTAAAGAGTCTGTTTCCTCAATTTCCAGATCGGTACAGGCCGTAAATGCTGAGACCGTAAGGAAGCTGAGAAAAACTAGTTTTATTTTTTGTGTTCTTTTCATTTTATCAATTTTTTAAAAATTAAAATCTCGCGTTTAAACCAACAGTTACAGTAGCAGGTCTTGGGAAAGACGTGTAATCAATACCCGCACTTGGGATACCACTGCCAAAATCACCGGTGGATGAAGAAACTTCAGGATCAAGACCACTATAACCAGTAATCAATAATAAGTTTTGGCCGGTTACATTTACGCGCATAGATTGAATAGCAGAACCTTCACGCATAGGAATATTGTAACCTACTGAGGCGTTTTGCAATCTTACAAAATCTCCGCTCTCCAAATATAGAGTCGATACTTCCTGAGATAAGAGAGCTAAACCATCTGGAGTTGTATTTCTTGAAGTTAAAAATGTAGGTCTGTTTAGGAATGCGTTTGCCGTATTATTATACACATAAAAACCAAACTGCCCGGTGAAGAAGGTAGAAAAATCCCAGTTTTTAACACTAAGGTTTAGTGATAAACCGGTATTCCAATCGGGTAGCGCATCTTTACCTACAAATACTTTTTCGTCTGCTGAAAAACTAGGATTTCCACTGGCATCTTCAGCATACTCAGCCATATAAAAAGAGAAAAGAGATCTGCCTTCTCCAAGCCTTTGTACAAATGCTCCTGTCAGACCAGGACCATTAACTTCTCCAAAGTTAGCGGTCGCTCCGTTAAGACCTACCACCTCGTTATGGTTGTACGAAATGTTAAAAGAAGCAGAGAAATTTACATCTTGGGTTTGAACCAGGTCGTAATTAAGCGCTAATTCCACACCCTTATTAATTACTTCTCCGTCTTCAAGATTTACAAATCGGAATGGATCAAAGGCTGGTGCCGGAGCAGGCGATCTAAATAGCAAATCTCTCGTTGCCTTACGATACAGGTCAAGCGATCCATTGAAGCGATCATTGTTAAAACCAAAATCGATTCCAAAGTTTAGGTCTATTGTAGATTCCCATTTAAGGTTCGGGTTTTGTACCGCAACAGTCTCAAGTCCTGGTCTGTTAACAGTACCATCATCAGTGATCCCCGGTCCTCCAAAACGTTGTCTGTTTAAATACTGAGCATACCCCAGACCTTCCTGATTACCAGTAGAACCAGCACCTATCCGTAATTTAAGTGTAGAAAAAGCATCACCTATAAACTCTTCATCTCCGAGTTGCCATGCAAATGCAGCAGATGGGAAATATCCGTATTTATTATTCCCCCCGAATCTTGAAGAACCGTCTGCACGCACAGTGGCTGTCAATAAATATTTTTCATTGAAAGTTAGCTGTACACGGGTAAAATAGGATTGTAATTCATCCGTATTATCGAAAGTATCCAGCCAAAGTGACTGATATGCGGCGTCAAACGAAGGCAATGTACCCGCGTCGTTAAATGGCATAAGAGAGTTAAGAAAGGTATTATCGCCAAAACTATCATAACCAAACTGTTGATAGGGCGTGTTTATTAAGCTGCGAAGATTATCTACAGAACCTTGTAGCGCACTCTGCATTTCCATAAGGTTGCTAACCGGTGATCCATATCCCTGAGCGTTAAAACCTTGACGTCTAAAATCCTGAAAGGAGTAACCTACTAATGCATCAACTTTAAAATTATTAAAGTCCTTAGCATAGCGCAACGTACCTTCAAGAAGTTTGCTATTAGTTTCTAAAGTATTGTATGAAGCCTGACCATTATCTGTTACACGGTTAAAGTTGTTGATATTAGGAGAAACCGAAGCCTGTGCTTCAGCGTCTGAATTATCGTATCCTAAACTCACTTTACCGGTAAGATCATCAGTAAACTTATATTCTGTAGATAGGTTTATAAGATACCTGTTTGTACTAGTATTCGCATTATAGTTATTCAAATAGTTTGCCGGATTTAAGAGGTTACCTGCGAAGAAAAATTCAGGATCAGCAGGCCAGGTGGGGTTTGCAGAATATGCTGCCCCAATCAGGTTACCACTAGCTCCACCTTGTCCACTAATTGGAGGAGCCTCGTCATTAACACGAGAATAGGATGCCTGTAGTGCGAAACTTAATTTGTCATCAAAAAAGCGTTGATTCGCATTTATACGTGCAGTGATGCGCTCCTGTGATGAATTTTGAATAACCCCTTCAATATTACCATAACTTACAGTAGCTCTAATGTTACCTGAATTGTAATTATTGGAATAGGATAAGTTGTTATTTGTAGATATTGTTGTACGGGTAATATAATCCTGCCAATCGGTATCAAAGCCAAAATCAAGATCGTTTGCAATATCCTGCCCTCTCAACTCAGCACTGTTTGCAAGGAATTCCTGGGCATTAAACAAATCATAGTTTTGAGCAGGTGCCGAAAAACTCATATTACTTGAGAATTCAAAAACACCGCCCTGAGCTCCTCTACCACTTTTTGTGGTTACAATAACAACCCCGTTTGCACCACGAGAACCGTAGATGGCAGTTGCAGACGCATCTTTTAAAATAGAGATGCTTTCAATATCATTTGGGTTGATAAAGTTTAAAGGGTTTCGGGTGGCGTTAGCACCATTAATAATATCTCCTCCTGATGGAGTAGTGGATTCTCCGGAAAGCGGAATACCGTCTACTACAAATAGTGGATTGTTGTTAGAACGAATGGAGTTTGAACCCCTGATACGGATATTATTACCTGCACCCGGCTCACCACTATTTTGCGAAATATTAACCCCGGCAGTTTTACCCTGAATTAATTGTTCTGGAGAAGCAATTGCACCTTGGTTAAATTCTTCAGCAGTTACCGAAGAAACAGAGCCGGTTGCATCTCGAACCGTAGTAGTACCGTAACCGATAACCACAACTTCTTCCAGAGCAGCAGCATCTTCTTCAAGAGTTACATTTACGGTAGACCTTCCGTTTACAGCTACTTCCTGCTGAGCAAAACCCACATAACTAAATACCAATGTGGCATCTGAGGGTACATTATTAAGGGTGTAATTACCGTCAAAATCGGTGGTAGTACCGTTAGTTGTTCCTTTTACAAGAACGTTAGCACCTGGTAAAGGGCCGTTAGGCTCTGATACTGTTCCGGTAACTGTTTGCCCATTCGCTATACCTGCCAGTAAGAGCGAAGCAAAAAACAACATACCTCTAAGTATTACATGCTTCATAAGTTTAAAATTTTAATTGAATTATTTGGTTTTCCAAAAGTGTTTCTTGGTAATCAAATTTATATAAATAAATATTTAAAAAGGGCAACTATAACGTTTAAGTAACGAAATCGATATCGTAATAAAAAATGTAAAATTTACGCGTATCGGCAATATATTATCAAATATTTAATGAGTTGATAATATAATATGCTTTTATTGTCAAAAATGCAATTATTTTTTACGTGGACTAAAAATCAAAGAGTAGGTTCTTCCGTAAAAAAGTGCGGCTTTTTTGGGTTCTAAATCTGTTAAAATTTCAGTTTTTTTTAAGAAAATAGAGATTTGACTTTCAAATTCTGCGCACAAAACGTCAGATTTTCGATTTTTTGACTTTGCAATTTTCATCGAGGTCTTATAAATAAAGAGACTAAATCGATTAAGGCTTTTTATGTTTTAATTGAAGTTTGGTTGCGCTTTTTTACCGATCTATATTTGCAAAATGAATTATGATGTTATCATTGTGGGAGGAGGTGCTTCCGGCTTTTTTGCAGCAATTAATTTGGCTCAAAAAAGACCTGATTTGCAGATCGCCATTCTGGAAAGGGGAACTCAGGTTCTAGAAAAGGTGCGTATTTCTGGAGGAGGGCGTTGTAATGTAACCCACGGCGTGTTTGAGCCCAAACCTCTTACCGAATTCTACCCTAGAGGAAAACGCGAGCTTCTTGGGCCGTTCCACTCGTTTATGACCGGCGACACCTTGCAATGGTTTGAAGAAAAAGGAGTTGCATTAACTATTGAAGAAGATGGCAGGGTTTTTCCGGTATCCAATTCGTCTCAAACGATCATAGATTGCTTCGTAGGCGAGGCATCGCGACTCGGGGTCAAAGTTTTTACCAAAGCTTCCGTAAGTACGGTGATTAAAAGTTCAGATGTTTGGGAAGTTTCAACAAAGAATGACCTATTTACCTCAAAAGTAGTGGTAATGGCTACTGGAAATAGTCCTAAAATTCTTCAACTTCTTAAAAAGGCGGGTCTTGAACTTGTGTTACCTGTACCTTCTTTATTTACGTTTAATATAACGGACACCCGTATAAAAAGTCTTGCAGGTCTTGCTTCTGAAGCGCAGGTTTTTTTATTGGACAACGATGAAAATATACTTCCTTTAGAAAATTCAGCCATTAATAAGAATGGGGTGCGAGGCCCGGTTTTGATAACTCATTGGGGATTTAGCGGTCCGGGAATCTTAAAGTTATCGTCCTGGGGTGCCCGTACATTACAAGATGTGAATTATGAGTTTAAAGTAAAAATCAACTGGTTACCCGATCTCACTACTGAGGAGGTTATGGTTCAACTTGAGGAATGCAGATATGATCGTGCGCGCCAAAAAATGACTACTTTTTCTCCTTTAGAGATTCCAAAGCGTTTATGGCAATATCTTGTTGAGGTTTCCGGAATTTCTTCAGACCTCAAGTGGGCAGAAATCAATGCCGGGCAGCTTGCTATACTCTGCAAGAGCCTTACTCAAAGTATCTTTACCGTAAACGGAAAAAGCACTTTCAAAGAGGAATTTGTAACTGCTGGAGGTGTTGATCTTAAGGAGATTGATTTCAGAACTTTTGCTTCAAAAAAGCTGGATAACTTCTATATTATTGGTGAATTATTAAATATTGATGCGCTTACAGGAGGTTTTAATTTTCAAAATGCCTGGACCGGAGGTTTTATGGCCGCGCAGGATATTGCGCAAAAACTTTAATTAAGACGATAAATTTCAAAATTGAGTGCCGCAGCAAAAGCCACCCATATAATATAAGGTATGAGTAAATAAGCGGCGATAGGATTTACCACCTTAAACCATCTGTATGTAAAAAGGAGTAGGATGAAAAGACCGAATATTATTAAAAGAGCCGGAAAGATAAGCTTAGCTCCAAAGAAAAATATAGACCAGGAAGCATTAAGAATAAGTTGAAATCCAAAATGATATAATGCTGTTTTAACCCATTTATGATAAAATCCTCTGTCCCAAACCAGTCCGGCCGCTATTCCCATAAGAATATAGAGTATGATCCATACCGGTGCAAATAGCCATGACGGAGGCGTGAATATGGGTTTGTTGAGATTGGGATACCAGGTGCTCACGCTGGTTTGAGTGGCTATTGCCGCAAGAAAAGCCACAAGCAGACAAAGCACTATAGGAATTAAAATATGTAGCGTTTTTCGTAGCGCCATGACTTGTTAGTTGTGTCTAAATTAAAAAATATTTGTCAGTATGAATATTCTAAAATTAACCGAAACACTTTCCAGAGTATTGAGAGGCTTTATATTTGCAGTATGACTATTACAAAATTTTTACCTGGCAACTTAGACGTTACGCTTCTGACGCAGCCTGTTAGCTATCAGTCTCCAAGTAATATTGCTCTCATAAAATACTGGGGGAAACATGGGTTACAAATACCTAAAAATCCTTCCATCAGCTTTACACTTAGCGGTTGTAATACTATAACCACCTTAAATTGGACTAAAAGATCAAATCCGGAAGAGGATTTTGATGTTCGGGTTATTCTTGACGGAAAACATAAACCCGGTTTTGAACCCAAAATACATCAGTTTTTTAGTAGAATTGTGGACTATTTACCTTTTGTAAAAGATTTTGCATTTACAATTGACACCAGTAATAGCTTTCCGCACAGTTCGGGGATTGCATCATCAGCTAGTGGATTCAGTGCTTTAGCCCTTTGCCTAGTAGAGATGGAGCGACAGATGAATCCTCACCTGACCCAGAAGGCAGTTGATCAAAAGGCTTCTTTCATTGCGCGTTTAGGTTCGGGTAGCGGTTGTCGTTCTCTAAAGGGACCCCTGGTTGTGTGGGGCGAACATCCCGATATCAAGGGGAGCAGTGATATTTTTGGAATCGAATATCCATACGAAGTACACAAAGTTTTTGATAATTATCAGGATGCTATTTTACTCGTTGATCGGGGTGAAAAGCAGGTAAGTAGTACGGTGGGCCATAACCTGATGCATAACCACGCGTATGCGCCCAGTCGATTCAGCCAGGCTATTGAAAACTTATCAAGCCTTATTCCTGTACTGAAGAGCGGAGATCTCGAGCAATTTATCAATATTGTGGAAAGCGAGGCCCTTACGCTTCACGCGATGATGCTTACCAGTAATCCGTATTTTATATTGATGAAGCCTAATACACTTAAAATCATTGAAGAACTGTGGCATTATCGCAGGGAAACTAAAATTCCCGTGTGTTTTACTCTTGATGCAGGGGCTAATGTTCACGTTTTATTTCCGCAGGAAAACCGGGAAGAAGTACAAGATTTTGTTAAATCTGAATTAAGCACGTATTGTCAGGATAATCGTTATATTTTTGACACTGTGGGCAATGGCGCTTTAATGTTGTAACTTTGCAACGCACTAATTTCTAAAGTTCTATGAAGGGACCTTTATTTTATTCGAAAATTTTATTGTTTGGTGAGTATGGTATCATCAAAAACTCAAAGGGGCTGTCCATACCTTATAATTTTTACAACGGCGCCTTAAAAGTTGATGAGAATCCTAATGAGATTGCCAGAGCTTCTAATAAAAGCCTTGCGGGTTTTGCAACTTATCTGGAAAAACTTCAAATAGAAAAGCCGGAATTGGTGGAATTTGACATTGCAGCTTTAAAGGCAGATGTCGCTGCGGGAATGTATTTTGATTCTACGATCCCTCAGGGATATGGTGTAGGTAGCAGCGGTGCACTCGTTGCTTCGATCTACGATAAATATGCTTTTGACAAAATCACCGTTCTTGAAAACCTTACCCGCGAAAAATTGCTGAAACTCAAACAGATTTTTGGCGAGATGGAATCTTTTTTTCACGGTAAATCTTCTGGTTTAGATCCTTTGAACTCCTACCTGAGTCTTCCTATTTTAATCAATAGTAAAGACGATATTGAGCCGGCGGGTATCCCGTCTCAGACGCTCGATGGAAAAGGAGCTGTTTTCTTGCTGGATAGTGGTAGTGTAGGGGAAACTGCACCTATGGTTAATATTTTTATGGAAAATATGAAGCAAGATGGTTTTCGTAAGATGATCAAAAATCAGTTTGTAAAACATACCGATGCCTGCGTGGAAGATTTCCTTAAAGGGGATGTAAAATCGCTTTTTGGCAATGTAAAGCGGCTTTCCAAAACCGTACTTCGCAATTTTAAACCCATGATCCCTACCAGTTTTCACGAACTGTGGAAACAAGGTTTGGAAACCAATGATTATTACCTGAAACTCTGCGGTTCAGGTGGAGGCGGCTATATTCTGGGTTTTACCGAGGATATTGATAAAGCACGCCAGGCTCTGAAAGATTATAAACTGGAAGTGGTTTACAACTTCTAGAATAAGAGTTTTCGCAACTTCTTTCAAATCACCTCTTACATGAATACATAACCATCAGTTTTATGTCTCGCATAAACCGTAAAAACAAACTACTTCTTTTGAAATTCCTGAGTTTGTTTTCAGTGGTGAGGGGGTATAATATTTTGATTATTGTCCTGGCCCAGTATCTGGCTTCCATCTTCATTCTGTCGCCAGATTTGCCATTAAGAGCTGTTTTATTTGATCTTAATCTTTTTTTGATTGTGCTGGCTTCTGCACTGGTAATTGCTGGAGGTTATATCATTAACAGTTTTTACGATAGTGAGAAGGACCTCATTAACCGGCCTCATAAGACCAAGCTCGATCATTTGGTAAGTCAAAAAAAAATTTTGACGCTTTATTTTATACTGAATTTTCTCGCCATTATTGTTGCGAGCGCCGTTTCCTTTTTTGCAGTTTTGTTTTTTTCAGCTTACATATTTGGGATTTGGTTTTACTCCCATAAATTGAAGAAAATTGCCTTTTTGGGCAATCTGGTTTCTGCCTCACTGGCATTAACACCCTTTTTTGCGGTGTTTATTTATTACCGAAATTTTGAAACGGTCATTTTTGTTCATGCTACTTTTCTAGGATTAATCATTATGATACGCGAACTGGTAAAAGATCTTGAAAATCTAAAAGGAGATCTTGCCTTGGGGTATCATACTATTCCTGTAGCTTATGGGGAGCGTACAGCAAAGGCTGTAATTACTCTTCTTGTAGGACTTACCGTGATTCCTACCTATTTATTAATAAACAGGTTTGATGTGGGTCTGATGTATTTGTATTTCTACGGAAGCCTGGCCTTACTCGTGATTTTTCTCTTTTGGCTATGGCAATCCAAAGCAAAGCTTCATTATATTTTGCTACACAACATTCTGAAGCTGATATTAGTTCTTGGTGTTTTTGGTATTCTGCTTATAGATACCGATTTGGTCATTGAGCGCCTGATATAAAAAAAGCCATCGGCAGGCGATGGCTCTTGGCTAATTTAAACAAAGCTCGGTTAGGCTTATCCTTTTTTTACTTTATAAACGAGGCTGTAAAAACGGTTGATAGTGGGTACAGCACCACAATCCTTGTAATTTAATTGAGTTTTAATGTATGTTTCCATACTGGTGTTGCTGGTTTCTACATCCAGAACAATCACAGTGCCCTTTGGCGTAACCATAAGATGAATGGTGTTTTCGATGAGGTCTTCTTCAAATTCGATCTTTGGAGCGCCAAGCAGTTCAATAATCTTTTCCCGAATTTTCTCTCTGTCGGTAGTGGGTTTGGGATCTGTTTCGGCATACATAGAGTAGAAACCCAGAGCAGAAAGCAGTAATATAACAAGTGTCTTTTTCATTTTTTTAGTTTTGGATTACACTTCAAAAGTAGCTTGCTTCAGCATGCCTAAGCTGGTTTTTAGATTATGTAATCGTGCAGAAATAATGGTATTATGGTGAAAATTAATTCGCATAACAATTTCTAAACAATTGCTGTTTTTCTAAGAACTTTGAGCTTTCAATTCATGTATATGGGGGTTTAAGATCTTTTTAATACAGGCAATTCAGGCTGAAGTAAAATTCCTTTTGCTTTTTGTAAAGTTTCTTTGGTTTAACGTAAAGCGCAGGTTATAGACTATACTTTCCAGAGAAGACTAAAATGTGCCGGAGAGTGTCTGGAGCAGCGCGGCAAATGCTTTATTAAATATGTATCTTTGCGCAAAATTTAAACTATGAGCAGACATCAGGATAGGAATAAAGGCGGAAAAGCGTCTGGTCGCGGGAGCAATAATTCCCGAAGTAAAAGTCAGGCGCGTGGCAATGCCTCTTTGAAGAAAGGTGCGCCACAGTCTAGTCGTAATTCAGCACCTTCTCAGAACAAGGGAGGCATTCGTTTAAATAAATACATCGCAAACAGCGGAATTTGCTCACGACGTGAGGCGGATTTATACATTTCTACAGGTCAGGTGACTGTTAACGGAGAGGTCGTTAATGAGATGGGATTTAAGGTTAATCTGGACGATGATGTGCGCTTTGACGGAAGACGTATTAACCCGGAAGCCAAAGCCTATGTTTTGCTCAATAAACCCAAAGGCTTTTCGGTGACTACCAGCAATTCTAAAGGAATGACGGTTATGGATCTGGTGGCACCTGCTACAAAATCGCGTATCCAACCCGTAGGCAGACTAGGACGAAATGCTACCGGATTGCTCTTATTTACCAATGATGAAAAGGTTATGCAAAAGCTTACCAATTCAAAATCGGGGATGCCTCGCCTTTTTCATATTGAGCTCGATAAAAATCTAAAGACTGAAGATTTAGAAAAAATCAAAAAAGGACTTAGCGTTGAAGGCAAGTCTTATGAAGTTGAAGATTTAAGTTATGTAGATGGTGCGCCGCGCAAAGAAGTAGGTCTTAAAATACGCAACATTGGCAGTGGGATCATTCGTACTATTTTTGAACATTTGGGTTATCAGGTGGTGCGGGTAGATTGCGTAACCCTGGGGCCGCTTACTAAAAAAGATTTGCCGCGCGGAAAATATAAACACCTAAATCAGCAGGAAATCAATAACCTGATGATGTTATAATTTTTCTTTTTTATAAAGTTGATACTTAAAAACGCCGGTTTTAAACTCATAAGTGTGAAAGAATTCATTCTTTCACAATACCTTAATAAAATGAGTTTGCGCTATATCATTTTCTTTTTTTATTTTTCAATTTCATAATCAATTAATGAATACTAAGTACATAGATCTTATAGATCAATCTTTTTACTTTCCGCAGGAAGATTTTAAACTTGAAAATAATCAGCTTGAGTTTCACGACATCAACCTGATGGAACTCGTAGAGAAATACGGGGCACCTTTAAAATTCAGTTACCTTCCTAAGATTTCAGAAAACATAAACAGGGCCAAAGGCTGGTTTGCAGATGCTATTGAAAAGCATAGTTACAAAGGCACCTACAATTATTGTTACTGTACCAAAAGTTCGCACTTTAAACATGTACTTGATGAAGCTTTGAAGAATGATATTCATATCGAGACTTCCTCAGCCTTTGATATCAATATTGTAAATAAGCTTAAGGAAAATGGTAAAATAACCAATGATACATGGGTTATTTGTAATGGATTTAAGCGCGATCAATACATAGATAATATTGCAAATCTTGTCAATGACGGGCATCAAAACTGTATTCCGGTTATTGATAATTATGAAGAAATCAATTTGCTTGCTGATGCTATTAAAGGTGATTTTAGAATAGGTATTCGCATAGCTTCAGAAGAAGAGCCCAAGTTTGAATTCTATACCTCACGACTGGGGATCGGTTATAAAAATATCGTGCCATTTTACGAAGACCAAATCAAGTATAACGATCAGGTTGAGCTTAAAATGCTGCATTTCTTCATCAATACCGGTATTCGTGATAATGCCTACTACTGGAACGAACTCAATAAATGTCTTAAAGTATACATCAGGCTGAAGAAAATCTGCCCTACGTTAGACAGTTTGAATATTGGCGGAGGTTTTCCTATAAAAAACTCATTGGCGTTTGATTTTGATTATGCCTATATGGTTGATGAAATTATCAATCAGATCAAGATTACCTGTGATGAGGCCGAAGTTCCTGTTCCCAATATTTTTACCGAATTCGGAAGCTTTACAGTAGGAGAGAGCGGTGGAGCCATTTATGAAGTCCTGTATCAAAAACAGCAAAACGATCGGGAGAAGTGGAATATGATCAATTCCTCATTTATTACCACATTACCAGACACCTGGGCGATAAGCAAACGCTTTGTCATGCTGCCCATCAACCGCTGGGATGATGAGTATGAGCGTGTTTTGCTGGGCGGTCTCACCTGCGATAGCGACGATTATTACAACAGCGAGCAGCACAGTAATGCCATTTACCTTCCAAGATATAAAAAAGACAAACCTTTATACATCGGCTTTTTCAATACCGGAGCCTATCAGGAAACCATAGGCGGTTATGGAGGTCTTCAACACTGTTTAATCCCTCAACCTAAACACATTCTGATAGACAGGGATGAAAATGGTAACTTAACAACCCGTATATTTAATGAACAACAAAAAGCAGAACAATTGCTTAAGATTTTAGGTTATGAGTACAACTAAAAATTATGCCGGCATTCCTGATGAATTTGCCAAGCTTGAGACTTCAAAGATTGTATTGATCCCTGTGCCTTATGATGGTACCAGCACCTGGGGAAAGGGTGCAGATAAAGGGCCTCAGGCTTTTTTAGAAGCTTCAGAAAACATGGAGACCTACGATATCGAGACCGATACTGAGGTTTATAAACAGGGAATCTATCTGGCACCGGCAATTACTCAAAACAGCTCCCCGGAAGCTATGGTTGCCGAGGTGCATAAAACGACTAAAGACTTTATAAAGCGTAATAAATTTGTGACCCTTTTTGGAGGAGAGCATTCGGTTTCTATCGGCGCCATCCGGGCATTTAATGAGCTCTATGATAACTTAACTGTAATTCAGATAGATGCTCACGCAGATTTACGCGAGGAATATATGGGTAGCAAATGCAACCATGCCTGTGCAATGTATGAAGCCAGCCAGAATACAAATCTCATTCAGGTAGGTATTCGCAGTATGGATGCACTTGAAAAAACGGTAATGGATGAGGATAAAACCTTTTTTGCTCACCAAATGGTGCAGGATGAGTACTGGCTGGATAATGTGATCGATCTGTGTACCGAAAATGTATTCATAACCTTTGATCTGGACGGTCTTGATCCTTCCATTATGCCTTCTACAGGCACCCCGGAGCCGGGAGGTTTGTTTTGGTATGAGACTATGGATTTTCTAAAGCGCATATTTGCAGAATGCAACGTGGTAGGTTTTGATATTATGGAATTGTGCCCGAATCCTAATGATAATTCAGCCGACTTTTTAGCTGCCAAATTGTATTACAAAATGTTAAGCTATAAGTTTGAAGGCGAGGATGCCGAAGAAGAATATGATAACACCTATACCGCTAAAACAGGAAAAGGCGGTGTAAACAAATTTGATCTTAATGACGACGAAGACTAAGGGAGCAATCTCTCAATTTATTGAAAAATACTATTTACATTTTAACGCAGCAGCTGTTGTAGATGCCGCAAAGGCTTATGAAGAGCAGTTGCAAAATGGCGCCAAAATGCTGGTTTCTCTTGCAGGTGCAATGAGTACCGCAGAGTTGGGTAAGATTTTTGCAGAAATGATTCGTCAGGATAAAGTGCAAATTATTTCGTGTACGGGAGCCAATCTGGAGGAAGATATAATGAATCTGGTAGCGCACTCCCATTACAAACGTGTTCCCAATTACCGTGATTTGACCCCTCAGGAAGAATGGGATCTTCTGGAAAAAGGTTTAAATCGGGTGACCGATACCTGTATCCCTGAGGAAGAAGCCTTCCGCAGATTGCAAAAGCATATCTTTAAAATCTGGAAAGATGCCGATGATGCCGGAGAACGCTATTTGCCTCACGAATTCATGTACAAACTGCTCTTAAGTGGAGTACTTGAAGAATATTATGAGATCGACCTGAAAGATTCCTGGATGTATGCCGCAGCCGAGAAAAACCTGCCCATTATCTGCCCGGGATGGGAAGACAGTACAATGGGTAACATCTTTGCATCCTACGTATTGAAAGGCGAACTTAAAGCCTCAACGATGAAGTCTGGTATTGAATATATGACCTTTCTTGCAGACTGGTATACCAATAACAGCGAGAACGGTATCGGTTTCTTCCAGATAGGTGGTGGTATTGCCGGGGATTTCCCAATCTGCGTGGTGCCTATGCTGTATCAGGATATGGAGCGTGAAGATACTCCGTTCTGGAGTTATTTCTGTCAGATTTCAGATTCTACCACCAGCTATGGTTCGTATTCCGGTGCGGTACCAAATGAGAAAATAACCTGGGGTAAACTGGATATCAATACTCCTAAATTCATTATCGAGAGCGATGCTACCATTGTAGCACCATTAATTTTTGCTTATTTGTTAGACATGTAACCGGTTTTTATAAAATGAGAAAGCCTCTCAGGTCTTGGCCTTGAGAGGCTTTTTTATTACGTTTTTTAAATAAGTTTTAACAAAACTGATGAATCTGTAGATTTGACTTAGAAGTATTGCGTATTTTCGCACACTCATTTTTTATTATGGTCTATCAACTTACTGTAGTCGTACCGGTTTATAATGAAGAAGATAATTTACTTCGGGTTGAACAGGTCTTTAAAGACTACTTTAAAATAGCAGAAGTTCCTACCCAGGTTTTATTTGTAAATGACGGCTCCAGCGATAAAAGCCAGGACCTTATCGAGCAAATATGTGAGCGCAGTTCGGGATTTCAATATATTTCTTTTGCTAATAACTGCGGACTTAGCGCCGCCATAAAAGCAGGTTTTGATTACACAAGAACACCGCTTGTAGGCTATATAGACAGTGATTTACAAACTACCCCTGAAGATTTTAATATTCTGCTTAAATACATAGGCGAGTACGATTTGGTTACCGGTCACCGGGCAGACCGTAAGGATTCGTTTGTTAAAAACATGTCGAGTACAATTGCAAATAAAATTCGCCGTGCTTTTACTCACGATGGGATGGATGATACCGGCTGCCCGCTTAAAATCATTAAAACGGAATATGCTCAGCGCATTCCTATGTTTAAAGGACTGCATCGCTTTTTACCGGCGATGATTATGTTGCAGCATGGTAAAACCATTCAGGTGCCTATTCGCCATTTTCCACGTATTGCAGGTACGGCTAAATTTGGCCTCTGGAACCGACTCATTGGTCCCCTCATCGACTGTTTTGCCTATCTCTGGATGAAGAAAAAATACATTAATTATCAAGTGGCAAAAAAATCAAATGCATAGTCCGGTCTGGATATACGGCATAGGTTTTTTGGCTCAGTTGATGTTTAGCGGCCGACTCATCATTCAATGGTTTTTGTCTGAAAAGCAAAAACGGGTACTCACGCCTTCAACCTTTTGGTGGCTGAGTCTGGGAGCTTCATTTTTACTTTTTGTGTACGGGTACTTACGGGATGATTTTGCGATTATGCTGGGTCAAACGCTTACCTATTTCATTTACATCCGCAATTTGCAATTGCAGGGGCAATGGGTAAAATCACCTCAAGTCATTCGCTGGTTTTTGCTCATTTTTCCGGTGCTCATCGTTATTTACGGGTATAATAACGGGGACTATGATCTCAATAAATTGTTTAAAAATGAAAATATCCCGCTGTGGCTCTTGCTTTTAGGCAGTATCGCTCAACTCATTTTTACGCTCCGTTTTATTTATCAATGGATATATTCTGAGCGGAAGAAGAAATCAAGCCTGCCTTTGGGTTTTTGGCTTTTAAGTCTCGTGGGTGGCCTGCTTATTTTGTCGTATGCTATTTTAAGAAGAGATCCGGTGCTCTTTGTTGGGCATTTGATGGGAGTTTTTATTTATTTTCGGAATATGAGACTTTCCATAGGTATCGATAAGTCATGAAAATACCTGAAAAATATTATCCTCTGGTTATTCTTGGAGTTTGTTTGCTGCTGTTTTTTCCGCACTTAGATGTGTTGTATGCAAATATTATGGAAGCGCGCAACTTCAACACTGCGCGTGAAATGCTGCACTATGATAACTGGGTGTTCACCACGATGAACGGAGAAGCGCGTTATGAGAAACCGCCTCTTCCTACCTGGCTGGCGGCATTTTCGGCTGCGGCCTTTGGGCTTGGCAAGTTATGGGCATTGCGGTTACCTTCGGCTGTTGTCACGACTCTTTTAGTATTGTTTAGTTTTTCGCTTTCGCGAAAGCGCTTAGGGCTTTCTGCCAGGCAGAGTTTATATACGGCACTCATTCTTGCCAGCTCCTTTTATGTGATTTTCGCAGGGCGAAACGGAACCTGGGATATTTTTGCTCATGCTTTTATGCTGGGAGGCATTTACTTTCTATTCCGGTTTTTTAAAGAAACTGTACAGAAATACCGCAATGCCTCTTTAGCCGGTCTTTTTATTGGCCTGTCATTTATGAGCAAAGGCCCTGTAAGTCATTTTGCACTGCTATTCCCCTTTTTAATTGCCTATGTATGGGTTTATAAGTGGAGAAGTTTTAAAAGCAGAATACTGCCTTTTACGGTCCTTTTGGTTATTGCGTTAGCGCTTAGCTCCTGGTGGGCTCTTGCGATTTATTTTGGAGACGGTGACACCGCTCAGGCTATTGCCGATAAAGAATCTGCTGCCTGGGCTAATCACAATACTCGACCGTTTTACTATTACTGGAGCTTCTTTACGCAAAGCGGAATCTGGACTCTGCCTGCCTTTATTGGTTTGCTGTATCCGTACTTAAAATCCCGGGTTTCCAACCTCAAGGTGTATCGCTTCAGTTTAATCTGGACGCTGGCAGCCGTGGTATTACTTTCCTGTATTCCCGAAAAGAAATCGAGGTATCTTCTGCCGGTACTTATTCCTTTGGCTTTAAATACTTCTTTTTATATCGACTATCTCGTGCGCTGCTTTAAAACACTAGCCGATAAACGAGAGACCTATCCGGTATATTTTTACTTTGGGCTGCTTATTCTGGTTGCATCTCTGGCAGGCCCTGCAACTTTGTATCTTTTTGCTTTCGATATGCAGGCTGCGGAATGGATTTGGTTTGCTCTTTTTCAGGTGAGTATGATTGGTGTAGCCTTTATTTTCATACACAGTCTAAAGGGTAAAGAAATAGAGAGGGCATTCTATGCGGTTATTGCGATGTCTTGTGCCATCATCACTTTTGCCTTTCCCTTGGTGCGTTTGACGTATTCTAACTCGGATTATCGCGAAATTGCACCGGTAATCACCAGCTATAGCCAAAAAAACAAGTCTTTGTACTACCTTGAAAACAGTTCGCCGGAATTGATCTGGGATTTTGGACAGCGGATTCCGGTTTTGAGCTCTGGTAATTCGCGCAACCTGCCACAGGAAAATCAATTTTATATCATTGTTGAACAGGATCGCTTTGAGGTCTTGCAGGAAAAACTTCCTGAATATGATCTGGAGCTCACCGAATGTTATGATGGGAATATAACCTCAAAAGCAGACCGTAATTATAAAACCCGAAGAATAGGTTGTATTTATAAGGCAAGCAGGCGTTAGAGAGATTTAAATTGTGGTTTTTTTATAAATTCCCAGATCATAAAGCCGGCAAGTATCACGTATTCCAAAGCAACAAGCCACAGGTTTTCTTCAACTCCATTTGCCTTATAAGCCGAATAACTAAGCATTACAACTAAACTCCATACCACCGCAAAACGAAAGCGTGTAAAAACTGAAAGGAGTAAGGGTGTCGCGATATACCAGGGATGCACCGTAGTTGAAAGCATAAAATAAGCCGTGCTGCCCAAAACCAGGACACCAAATAAGCGTGGCATAGTTTCGTTTTTCCTCAAAAAACCAAGCAATACCAGGATGCCTATAACCACGAGCGGCAAAATTTTACCGGCAGTCTCAATAATATTATAACCGGTTACCTGAAATCCTACCCAGCGTACTATATAATATATACTGGCGTTAAACTCAAACTTTTGAAACCAAAGAGCGAGTGTAGCCGCAAAATGTTCCAGCAAAGCTGAATTTAAAAAAGGAAGAAAGCTTAAGACAAAAACCAAAAGCACTACAGCATAATAACGGGTAAGTCGCCAAAGTGATTGAGGAATGTTGTTTTTTAAGTATAACCAAAAATTTTGCGATGGGCTTGAGGGTTTTAAGGGCCTAATCAAAAATTGCAATAACAGCGGAAGCATCAGCAGCGGCAATAACTTTACCGAAATGGAAAGTCCCATTAAAATGGCCGAAAAGAACCATTTCCCGGAATGCAGCAGATAAATGGCAGCCAACAGAAAAAATAACATCACTCCTTCGAAATGAAGATTCCCGGTAAGCTCAATGACGATAAAGGGATTAAGTACATACCAAAAAATCTGATAGGTTGGAAGATTCAATGCTTTAAGCAGCTTACGGCCAATCCATAAAATACCTAAATCGGCAGAAATAATTAAAAGTCTTAGAATCAGTACACCGCCAAAAATGGATTTACCTGCAAACAACCCAGCCAATCCAAAGAAAAATTGATTTATTGGGGGGTAATTCGAGTAATGTTGTCGGCTCAACGCTCCCATACCCTCAAGCAGTTGCTGTGCCTGCGCGACAGGTAACGCAGCGCTTTGGGCCCATTGATTTGGGGTCATCAAATAGGGGTTAAGTCCTTCTGTCACGAGCCTGCCGTCCCATAAAAAGCGGTAAAAATCCTGTGACAGGTTTGGAATAGCAATCAGAAAAACAAGCCGTACTGCTATTGCTATTAAAGCAAGATAGCTGAATTCTGTTTTTAAAAGTGAAATAAGTTTAAAGCTTAGGAAAAAAAGGGCGGCGTAAAGGGTGATTAATTTCGGGAAATCAGACCGTTGCAGGTCGTATGCAAAAGCTGCATACAAAACCAGAATGCTAAGGGTGATTAACAGTTGGAATTTATAGGCTTGCAGTTTTTCTAACACAGACTGGATTTTAAGCTTTTTACAAACTTAATATTTTTAAAATTTCGCATCAGCGATTGTAGCGGCATCCTTTAGGGCTGTGAAGCCCTAAAGATAGAGCGGAAAAGCGCGGTGTTTGCAGAGCGTGAGCTATGCAAACAGGTGCACTCATTATTTCAAATCCGTGAGAAAAGAGATTTAAAAACAACAAAGCCAAAACCTGTAAAAAGCATCAGGTGGAAGAGAATCAGGCCAAAATCATCCACTTTAAAAGCGCTGTAGATGGCAAAACCGAAATACAGAAAAAGCAAGGACTCCAGAATTGTACTTAAGGAAAGGCTTTTTTTAAGATAAATATTACTCTTCCAGGAGTCGCCGATCTTGGTAATATTGAATTTTGGCGTGCGTATAAACTCCGATTTTTTACCGAAATGCCCTTCTAAAACCGCCAGCGAATTGTGAACGCTGAAGCCCATCGCGATGGAGAAAAAAGTAAAAAACATTCCGATATACTTTAGGAAATCACGGAAACCACCTCCATGAATGCGCTTATAAGCCACCCAGTAACAGACAAAAAAGATAAGAGTACTTATCGCAAAGCCTGCGATCACGCTAAAGTACCCGCTGTATAGGGGGTTATTGTTTTTGATATATAAAACCGGAACGCTTAAAATAGCGACAAGCAAAACGAGTAAAAACATACTGCTGTTGAGCAGATGAAAAAAGCTGTGGAACTTGGTTTTTAAAGAAACTGAAGGGTCTTTAAGCAAACGGCCGTAGAGTTTTTGAAAATTTTCTGCCGCTCCCTTGTTCCAGCGGAATTGTTGCGAACGTGCAGCACTGATGGCAATCGGGAGTTCGGCGGGGGTTTCTACATCAACAAGATATTTAAAATCCCATTTATTGAGTTGGGCGCGGTAACTGAGATCGAGATCTTCGGTAAGCGTATCACCCTGCCAGTTGCCGGCATCAAGGATACAGCTTTTACGCCAGATACCCGCGGTACCGTTAAAATTGATAAAATGATGTCCAAAATTACGGCCTACCTGTTCCAGTACAAAGTGAAAATCAAGCGCAAACGCCTGAATTTTAGTGAGCAGGGAGTAATCGCGATTAAGATGTGCCCAACGGGTTTGTACAACACCTATTTTTTTATCCTTAAAATAAGGAACCGTTTTGCGAAGCCAGTCTGTACTAGGCACAAAATCAGAATCAAAAATGGCGATAAACTCCCCTTTGGCAAGGGTAAGACCCTCCTTCAAGGCGCCGGCTTTAAAGCCGCTTCGGTTGGGGCGGGTAATGTGGTAAATAGGAATTCCTTCGGCTTGTAAGGCCTCAATCTTTTTACGGGTAGTTTCAAGGCTGGCATCGGTAGAGTCATCAAGAACCTGTATCTCCAGTTTTTCTTTGGGGTAATCGAGACGGGCAATATTGTTGAGCAGGCGTTCAACAACATATAATTCGTTATATAGGGGTAGTTGTACCGTGACAAAAGGGATTTCTTCGGGATTCCCGAAGTCATAAAGCGGTACATTTTCTGAATTCTTTACGGCCTTAAGGTAATTGAACAACAGATTCAGTTGTGCGATGCTGTACAGGAAAATAACTGCCAGTGCAAGGGTGTAAAGAATGATAACTGCGGTTTCCATTATTTAAAACTGTACTTGAAAATCCAACCCAGAATTTTCACACCGGCAAATATAGCACCTTTGAGTGTTCCTGAAACTTTTGAGACACCAATGCGGTTCCGGTATTTTACAGGTATTTCTGCGTAACTGTAGTTTTTTCGCAATGCCTTAAGCTGCATCTCGACCGTCCAGCCGTAGGTCTTGTCTTCCATATTAAGGGATAAAAGTTTATCATACTTAATAGCGCGAAAAGGACCCAAATCGGTAAAGTGGGAGTTAAAAAACCAGCGCATCAAAAAAGTTGCCAGCCGGTTGCCAAAACGTTGGGGGAAGGTCATACTGCCGTTTTCGCGAAGGTGTTTAACCCGGGCACCAATTACAAAATCGATATTTTTTTCCAGGATGGGAGCGATTAAATCATCAAGCTGCTCGGGGTAATCGCTGTAGTCGCCGTCCAGAAACACCACGATGTCTGGCTTTTCAGTTTTTGAAGCGATATAGGTCATTCCTTTTAAGCATGCATAACCGTATCCGGGCCGGTTCTCAACGAGGACTGTCGCTCCGGCCTGCGCAGCGACCACTTCGGTAGAGTCGGAAGAATTGTTGCTGACTACGATGATCTCGTCTACGTGACCGGGAATATCCTGAATAACGCTTGCAATAGAATCCTGCTCATTGTAAGCAGGGATGATGACGTTTATTTTTTGCATAAATCGCAGAAAGAATCTTAGCTCTTCAGTCGTAAAGGACCTTCCTTACTAACGCTGTAAAAGCTGAAGGCTCTATAATGAATTGAAAATAAAGACATTTAGTGGATAGAAAACCAAAAGCTTCTGATTTTCGTAAGTATTTGGCAATGTTTGATTAGTATTAGATTTGTTAGCTGAGGCGTGGATGGAGATCTGCGCCTTACTTTTTGCCCTTTCGCGAAAACAATAAAACTAAACGCGCTGTTTTCTGCCGATGGTAAAATAGAGAATAGAACCCAAAATGTTAAAAAACAGCACAACTAAAACCCAAATGATTTTATCGTTGTTGCTTTTAAATTCATTTCGAAGTATATCAATTAAAGCGATAAGCGGTAAGATGAGGCCAAAAACACCAAAAATGAGGATTAGTAAAATTTGCCATGGACCTATAACTGCTAATATCATAATTTCAGGTTTTGGGTGCTAAAGTTAACCTATTCTCTTTAGACTAATGTTGGTTTACATAATCCATCAAATCCACATCGTTGCCCAGCAGAATTTCGCGACTGTTGATGCGTTTTTCTGTAGATCCATTTTCAAGTTTTAACACCCCACGGGGGCAAACCGCCGAGCAGATGCCGCAGCCCACACAACTGGCACGTACAATGTTTTCGCCTTTTTGGGCATACGCACGTACATCAATACCCATCTCACAATAGCTGGAGCAATTGCCACAGGAAATACACTGACCTCCATTTGTAGTAATGCGGAATTTTGAAAACAAACGCTGCTGTAAACCTAAAATCGCAGCCATAGGGCAGCCAAAACGGCACCATACGCGGTTTCCGAAAATGGGATAAAATCCTGTGCCTATCACTCCGCTGAATATGGCCCCGATTAAAAAAGCGTAAATGCTGCGAAGCGTTTCGGCATCAATTAGAAAGAGGGTGCTCCCGCTGGCGTAATGAATACCGATTAATGCCAATACAATTACAAGATATCCTATTGCCCCATAACGCGCATCCTGCTGTAATTCTTCTTTCTTAAAAAACCAGATTGCGGCAAAAAGCAAGGTCAGGAAGATACCGACGCCTATTAAAAAAACGTCTTTAGTTAACCAGTATTTTTCGGGATCGTAGCCCAGATAGGTTGATACTACCGCTGTGGTCATTACTACCACAAAAACCAAAACGCTATGCACTACCCAGCGCTCAACTTTCCATGCGAAAGTGCTTTTGTCGCTGAGGTGTCTAAAGGGATCGCCGGCAGTTTCGGCGAGACCGCCGCAACCACAAACCCAGCTGCAATACCAGCGCTTTCCGTATTTATAGGTGAGTATGGGAGTAATAATGAAAATAGAGGCAATGCCAAAAAGCAGTAAAGTAATACCAATTGTTCCTGCAGAGATAAATTCATCGACCCGATATTGTTCAAAATTGTAATAGTTAAGCGGCCAGATGTTTTTTAAATCATAATAAGGCAATTTAAAGCTGTCCGAATTAAGCCGCGCCATAAACTCGGGAATCAGAAAGGCAAAGGCAGTCTGGAAAAACATCACACTTAAAGTGCGGAGTTTTTCATAGCGGTTGTGCCGGTATTTCCAAAAAAACTTAATTCCAAAAGCCAGGATGGCGATGGTATATAGGGTACCGTAAACAAACCACTGGCTGGCAGGGTTACCACTTAATAAATTACTTAACGGATCAAATAGTGCGATAAGGCCGGTATTTTCCCCTTCGGTATTAAGGCCCAGCCAGCCAGCTTTGAAATAAAGTATGACGTAAAAGCCAGTTAATGCGAGTCCGGCAACCCAGGCCAGAAATCCGCGGCTGGAAATGGATTTAAACCAAACACCATCATTCTTGATACCTTCGTGCTTCCCGGAATAGGCTCCATAGGTAAACACTACGATGCCGCCAAAAAGAGATGTGAGTGCAATACTCAACCATAGGGATTTATCAGGAAAGTTAAGGTTGAACCCAGCCAGGAGAAGTATAAGGAGTCCGCCAACTCCCAGTACTGTTCCCACTTTTTGTATGGTATTTATAGAAGCCGGTGGCTGGCCGGTTAGTGACATATCGCGTTGAATGGTGCTCATAGCTATTTGTATTCTAAATATTATTAGACCTGTAAGGTCTTCTTGTTTTCAAACTCCTTTTGGATTTGCGACTCGTAACTCTTATAGAATTCAGGATCAAAATTAGCTTGTTTTAGATTGCTGATGACGTAGTCAATATGGCGTTTTTCGCTGAGCCAGCGGTCTAGAACTTCGTGTCGCATCCTAATCCCAAAGGTGTTAATTCCTAGGAACTCGCCGGTTTCGTTGTGGTAGGCGATGGTGATGCATTTGGTGTCATCGGCGTGTTTCCAGTGAAAATGCTGCTCGTATTCCTTTTTATTTTTGGTACTAAAAACCCATCCATAGGTCTGATATTCAATGTCAAAAAACTTGGCGCTGTTAAACCAATTTCCTGGGTCGTATTCAAAAGGTTTTCCGCAGATGGTTTGTGCTACCGTTTCGCCCATCATGCGCCCGGTGTACCAAACGGCTTCAACGACTTTACGCAGACCAATAGGCTCACGTTGCTGGGCACAATCGCCAATAGCATATACGTTTTTGACATTAGTTTCCAGCATTCGGTTGACGAGAATACCTTTGTCGGTTTCTAGTTTAGAGTCTTTGAGAAAATCAATTTGTGGTTTTACACCCGTTGTAAGGCCTACCAGATTACAGTCTATTTTTTGGCCGCTTTTGGTAAGAATGCCGGCTACATTGCCTTTTCCATCGTCCAGGATTGTATCAAGTTCCTCTTCGTGTAACAATTCAATACCATGGCTTTTGATGTGTCTGCTAATCATTTTGGCATCGCCATCAGGTAAAACTCCGGCCCAGAAATCATGCTCCCGTACCAGCATCGTGACCTCGATTTTTCGGGTGTGCAGCATTTCGGCGAGTTCAACACCTATGAGTCCGCCGCCTACGATCATAGCTTTCGGACATACTTCATTATTAGGCGCATTTTTTTCCAGCAATTCTAAATCCTGTTTAGAAACCAGGCCCTGAACGCCCTTTAAATCCTGGCCTTCCCAGCCGTAAGTTGCAGGCACAGAGCCCGTAGCCAGCACAAGAATGTCGTAATTGATTTTTTCGCCCTGTGCAAGATGCAAGGTTTGACTATCTGTATTTATATGCTCAACATATGCATTTTTAAGATTGATTCTGTTTTTGGTCCAAAAATGATCTTCATAGGGCTTCAGGTCTTTAAACCGCATATGACCCATAAAAACATACATCAGGGCAGTGCGGGAAAAGAAATAATCGCTTTCGGCAGAAATGATGGTGATTTCCTTATCTGAATGTTTGCGGATGTGCCGGGCAGCAGTGACCCCGGCGATCCCATTACCCACGATAACCACGTGTTCCATAAAAACTGTTGTATTGAGGTTGTTTTAAAGATAGTAACTTAGACCTATGTCACACTTAATTTGGCAGTTTTTTTAGATAAAAAAGATATTTAAACAGCTTTAATTTTTCAGGTATTTTTAGAGGATGAAATATGTGTCTCTTTTTTTGTTTATCTGCGCAGGCGCTTTGATTTTGGGAAGCTGTTCGGCCACGCCTTTTGTGAATCAAAAAATCAACGGAGTGAGCTTCGTGGCTTCCGGCGATACGTTAACCCAGCCTCATATCGACCCGGTTTTACGGGTGGGTGCTTCGCATGTAGCTATTATGCCTTTTGGGTTTATGCGCGATGTGAATAACCCACAGCTGTTTTTTAATTCTGAAAGGCAGTGGTATGGGGAGCGCTATGCGGGGGCAAAACAGTATATAGAAGCCTTGCACAAAAATGATATTAAGGTGATGCTTAAACCGCACATCTGGATTGGCCGCGGGACTTTTACGGGAGATCTACAGCTCGAAAGTGAGGCGAGCTGGCAGTCTTTTGAACAATCGTATAAAAAATTTGTTTTACTATATGCCAAACTGGCTCAGGAAACGGGTGTTGAATTGTATTGCATAGGTACTGAGCTGTATAATTTTACGGCTGCCCGGCCCAATTTCTGGAATGAACTTATAACCGAAGTACGTGAGGTATATACTGGCAAACTTACCTATGCCGAAAACTGGGATAAGGTAAATAAAGTAAGCTTTTGGTCACGTTTGGATTATATAGGAGCTGATGCTTATTTTCCGGTTTCTGAAGCTCAGACCCCAACACTTGCACAGGCTAGAATCGGCTGGGAACCCCATAAAAACATGCTGGCATCGCTTTCGCGAAAGCACAACAAACCCGTGTTGTTTACCGAATTTGGTTATCGTAGTGCAGATTTTGCCGGTAAAGAGCCCTGGGTGAGCGACCGTCACGACGGCAAGATGAATGCTGTGGCGCAGGCTCAGTTGTATGAAGCAGTTTTTGAAGAATTCTGGCAGGAACCCTGGTTTGCGGGCGGTTTCGTCTGGAAATGGTTTCACAATCACGAGCGTACTATTTTAGAAGAAAATAACCGGTTTACCCCGCAGGGAAAAGCCGCTGAAAGTGTGCTTAAAAAGTGGTTTCATAAAACGTGAAACTTATGTCAATTGGCAAAGTGTTAAGTTCATTCAAGGTATGGTCTGGCTAATTTTAGTTGTAACGAACCAAAATTTTACACTATGGGAATTATTTCAATCATTATAACTATTCTTTTGCCGCCACTTGCAGTAGCTATGAATAAGGGTATAGGTAAGGATTTTATTATAAATGTCCTGCTTACTCTATTAGGCTGGTTGCCGGGAGTCATCCACGGTTTCTATGTACAAAGCAGATAGCAAAATTTAAATAGCAGAGGGAAGGGTTTTATAAAGTATCTTTAGTAAAACCTTTTTTTTATGAGTCAAAAAATACTTTTGCTCTTGACTGTTGTAAGTTTTTATGTTACTTCAACAGCTCAAAAATCAAATTTTAAGGCAGGAGCACTTACAGCTGCTGTTGTGGTTAGTAATGAGTCACAATCCCTTCACTTTTATACTGGTATTTTGGGGATGCAGGAAGTGGGCAGTTTCACCATTGACTCCATTTTTGCAAAACGCCTGGGCTTATCACAGGGGCATCCGTTTAAGGTTACCCGTCTTGCATTTCACCGCAGCCCGGAAAGTTCAGAGCTTAAAATAGTCTCATTTGATCTGCCTAAAGCGAAAATGGATTCGGTAAATTCCGGTGTTCAGCGTCAATTGGGTTTGCAGTATCTCACGTTACAAGTACACGCCCTTGATCCTGTTTTGGAGCGGGCTAAAAAGGAAGGATTAATGCCGGAAGCTGATACGCCTGTAAAATTAGGGGAGCACTCTTACCTAGTTGTATTACGGGATCCCGACGGAGTTTTTGTCGAGCTCATAGGAGACTATTCCAAGGTAAACTAGCGATTTGCCCGCATCTGCTTTTGATACTCTGTTGCAATATCATTTTTTTATTTTTTAAGAACCTTGCAATAATACGCATGCAATTCCCCGGCTGAAGCGCCTAGCCACTTTTTGACATAAATAGCCCAAAAGTGATATTGTACGTACCAAACGCCATAATGCTCATACATCCGGGCAGAAGATTTAATGGGTTTTTGTATCACGGTAAATTGTTTACGGGCATACAGCTCATTAATCAATATATTGTCTTCATATATGATATAGCGCTCATCATAACCGCCAATCTCCATAAAAAGTTCGCGGGTTATAAACTGACTTTGATCGCCGCCGCGACTGGCCCGCCAACTGAATTTGGTAAGGTAGCTGGCCAGTTTCAGCCACCAGTGATCGCTGTCAAACTGCATTCTAAAACATCCTGCGTGGTTGCCTTTTTTGACTTCATCGCGTATGAGGCGATCAAAGTCCTGAGGCGGAAAGGAATCGGCATGAAGGAAATACAAAATACTTCCGCCGGCAACGGCTGCACCTCTGTTCATTTGTTTAGCCCTGCCTTTTTCAGATTTTACAAGCTGAAGTTTTATAGTTGTTTTTTCTTTAAATTTTTCTGCTGCTGCCCAGGTATCATCGTGACTTCCACCATCTACGACTATAATTTCCAGGTTTTTTGGCGAAGCAGCTTTAGAGATCAGATGCGCCAGTAAAACCGGGAGGTTTTCAAATTCATTAAAAACAGGAATAACTATACTGATCATAAATTGCAGGTGTGCAGTAGGATAAATGGTTTTCAAAACTACGGTAATTAGCTCCGATTAAAAATTAAATATCCCGCACAGCGGCGGGATATTTTTATCAGAGAAAGCAGGCTTTATTGCTCGTTAAGATTCCAGTCGTAATTTTTATAGGTTAAAGTTGCGCCGCTGTTAATTTTAGTCTTGCTGTATAGATTGATGTAATCAACTACTGTGGGAGTTTTATCGGTGATAAAATCCTTTTTATACCAGTCAAAAACCGATGAAACCTTTGGGCTTGAAGCACTAATATCATTTTTGTCAGAATTGATAAATTGCGTTGTGGCGCGCTCCAGTTGTTCGTTTATTTTACCTGCGGTGTAAGCCTCGCTAAGCAGTTTAGGACAGGACATGGAGGCACAATTTATGGCAAAATGAATGCGTGGCTCGTTCATTTTACGAAGTACGCCATTTTCAATCCCTCCCAGAGAAAGCTTGCGATCGCCTACCGGAACGATGGCCTTAGTCCAGGCCCCGTCTATATCTTTAATACTTTTTACGGGGTAATTATCCAGGATTAACTCAACGGTATATGCGTTGTACAGATTGATGTAATACGCAAGTAACTCCTGAACAGACCAGTCGTTATCAGGCTCATAAGATGATAGTTTATTAAGGTATGCGTCCAGTTTTTCACGGTCTTTTTGAAAACCTTTATAATCAACCATTCCGGCAGCATTGACGTGTTTTTTTAGCAGGGCGTCCCAGGCACTATGATCTACATTTTCCGCAGAATTTGCGGTAGATGAGGTGAGATCACCATTTACTTCTTTGGTGGGTTGACCGGCGCTGCTGATACCGGCTGCAGATATGAGATTGCAACTGTATAGGGTAAGGGCTGTAAAAAGACCTATAAAAATACGTTTCATAATTAAATACATAATGTCGGATGTTTGAAAATAGATACGTAAGGTACTCGGATCTGGATTTGCCAATGCACCAATTAACACCGCCCTTAACAGAAATTTGTCAAACTTTAGCATTTCAGCGTACACGAATAACAATTCTGAAAGCTAACAGATGTGCAGGTATTTATCGTAATTTTGCAGCGCTTTTAAAGCACCAAAGTATAGTATATGAGTATTGTAGCAATTGTAGGGAGACCTAATGTGGGTAAATCAACTCTTTTTAACCGTTTAATACAGCGTCGCGAGGCGATTGTAGACTCGGTTAGTGGGGTAACCCGCGACCGCCATTATGGCAAAACGGATTGGAACGGGAAAGAATTTTCAGTCATCGATACCGGTGGGTATGTAAAGGGGAGTGATGATGTTTTTGAAGCTCAGATTGATAAGCAGGTAGAGCTTGCTATTGACGAGGCAGATGCCATCATATTTATGGTAGATGTGGAGGCCGGTGTGACGGGGATGGATGAAGATGTTGCTACCCTATTACGCCGCCAAAATAAACCCGTGTTTTTAGCGGTAAATAAAGTTGATAATGCGATGCGCGAAGAGAACGCTGTAGAGTTTTACAGTCTGGGTCTGGGCGATTATTACACCATTGCCGGGATAAGCGGTAGCGGGACCGGAGATTTACTGGATGCTCTGGTTGAGGTTTTACCTGATAAGCCTGAACTAGAAGAAAGTATTTTGCCACGCTTTGCAGTAGTAGGTCGCCCTAATGCAGGTAAGTCTTCGTTTATTAATGCTCTGATAGGAGAGGAGCGCTATATAGTTACAGATGTAGCTGGCACTACCCGTGATGCCATTGACACGAAGTATAACCGCTTCGGGTTTGAGTTTAATCTGGTAGACACAGCCGGGATTCGTCGTAAATCAAAGGTTAAGGAAGACCTGGAGTTTTACTCGGTGATGCGCTCGGTAAGAGCTATAGAGCACTGCGATGTTTGCCTGTTAGTACTTGATGCGACGCGTGGTTTTGATGGTCAGGTACAGAATATTTTTTGGCTCGCAGAGCGAAACCGAAAAGGGATTGTTATTCTCGTGAACAAATGGGATTTGGTCGAAAAGGAAAATAAAACCATGCGGGAATACGAAAAAGCCATTCGCAGCGAGATGGAGCCTTTTACCGATGTGCCTATAATTTTTATTTCAGCGTTGACTAAACAACGGGTGTATAAGGCAATTGAGACCGCGGTTAAGGTTTATGAAAACCGAAGCAAACGCATTAAAACCAGTGTGCTTAATGATCATATGCTTCCATTGATTGAAGCCTATCCGCCGCCGGCAAATAAGGGTAAATACATCAAAATCAAGTACTGTATGCAATTGCCTACCCCGCATCCACAGTTTGCGTTTTTCTGTAATTTGCCGCAATACGTTAAAGATCCCTATCGCCGATTCGTAGAAAACAAGCTTCGAGAAGAGTTTGATTTTGAAGGTGTACCTATCGCCGTTTACTTTCGTAAAAAGTAGAAACTCATAAGTTCAAAAAGCCCACTTTCAAAAAAAGTGGGCTTTTTATTTAAACCATTTAGAGAAATTGCGGTCTTACCAATAAATGTAAGCAATACATATATAGGTTTTTATGAAATACGTTACCCTGCTTGTCTTTGGTTTATTAGCAACTCAAGGTCTGCTTGCCCAGGAATTTAAATTAACCGGAACCGTTACAGACGTTGAGGGCACACCGCTCGAATCGGCAACGGTGTATCTTGAAAAAATGGCAGACAGCACCATGGTGACGTATGGGATTTCCAATCAGGAAGGTGTTTTTGAACTGGAAGGTTCAACTGAAAATAAAACCCTGAATCTTTTTATTTCCTACGCAGGTTTTAAGCCTTTAAAGCAACAGGTCACTATTGAACCTCAAAAGGATTTAGGGCAACTCAAATTAAAAGTACAGGACAATTTACTTGATGAGGTGGTTGTAGTGGCAAACCGGGCCCCGGTTGTGGTTAAGAAAGATACGCTGGAATTTAATGCAGCTTCCTTTGAAACCCGGCCCGATGCCAATCTTGAAGAGCTATTGAAGAAGCTTCCGGGAGCTGAAGTAGACAGCGATGGTGCGATCACCATAAATGGGAAGCCGGTGTCCCGTATTTTAGTAAACGGAAAAGAGTTTTTTGGGAACGACCCCAAAATCGCTACTAAAAACCTTCCAAAGGAAATTATTGAAAAACTACAAGTTGTAGATACAAAGACCAAAGCTCAGGAATTTACCGGCGAAGCAGGGGATAGTGAAAACAAAACCATCAACATCACCATTAAGAAAGATAAGAACAAAGGGTATTTTGCCCGAGCAACCGTAGGGGGCGGAACCAACGATCGCTACGAAATGAGCGGAATCGGCAATATATTTAAAGACAATATGCGTACTACGGTGCTTGCTGGTTCTAATAACATCAACAGTTCCGGTTTTGAATTTGATGATATCTACGGAATGATGGGCCGTAGTGGGGCACGTGCCGTACAGGGTGGCAATAACAACGGGATTACCAAGGCAGAAACCGCCGGAATTGACTACAGTAACGACTGGAAAGATATGTATGAGGCCAATGGTAATTATTATTTTGATCGCAGTAATACGGATACCCGAAATCGTACCGAACGGGAAAACATACTCCCGGACACCACCTATTTTTCAAATTCAGAAAATTCCAGTAATGCCATAAATAGACGGCATCGTGCTAATGCACGTTTTGAAGTAGAATTTGATACCCTTACCCGGCTTTCTGTATCCCCGCGTTTTAATACCAGTCAGACTGATGCAATACGCAATCGAATGGCTTCTTCTCTGGATGGTAACCGCAATCAGGTAAACACTACAGAAACTTCAGATCGTGAAGCTATTTATAACATTGAGTTGCGGAATGATCTCGATTTTATAAGGCGTTTTGGCTCGCGAGGGGCATTTTTAAGACTTGATTTTTCACAGCAGTATAACAATCAGGAAAATGATAACTTCTATTTTTCGGAGAGTAATTTTTTCGGAACGAACCCACGTACCGAAATTCAGGATCAGTTTATTGACGAGGATGAGCAGGAATATCAATTTAACTTTGGCGTAGAGCAGCGTTTTGTACTGGCCACCGATTTTTTCCTGGATTTGAATTCTGACTTTTCCTCTTCCAAATCAACCAACAGGCGTTTGGTGTATGATGCAGACAGCAACGGTACTTATGCAGCTGTTAATGACTCTCTCAGTAGTAATTTTGAAGTGAATACGTATCGAAACCGGCCTACTGTGGGCTTGCGTTACGATCACGAGGCCTGGCGCATCAATGCCGATGTAGGTCTTATCAATACCATTTTACGCAATGAAAATGTGTTTAATGGAAGTAGTTTTGACAACAGTTACAATAATTTGTCGGTACGCACCCGGGTGCAGCATGAACTTCAGCGTTCCAAAAGTATAAGCATTAATTATAACACCAATGCTAATACACCTTCCATCCGTCAGTTACAGCCGGTGGCAGATCGCACCAATCCCTTGAATATTGTGGTGGGTAATCCCGGTTTGCGCCCCACTTTTAGTCATAATATAAATGCCGATTTTAGAAGTTTTAATTTTGGCTCTGGTGGCGGGAGCGGAATTTTCAGTTCGTTTTCCCTTGATTTTACAGAAAATCAAATTGCTTCAGTTAGTACCATAGGTGAAGATTTAAGACGTACTACCACTTATGCGAATGTTGACGGAAACCGGTCCGCCTCTGCCCGTATATTTTATACTAAAAGTACGCGTAAAGAAGAGATAGAGTTCAGGTATCGTCTAAGTTTAACCGGTAATTATGATCGCAATGTAGGTTTTACTAATGCTACATTGTTCAATTCAGATCAATTTAGAGTGAGTCCTGGTATAAGACTCACTTTTGCGATACAGGAGTTGTTTGAGCTTAACCCCAGTTACAGCCTGAATTATAACAAGACTAATTTTTCACTGAATTCAAACCGAAATCAGGAATTCGTAAATCATACCGCGGGTTTTGAAGCAACGACTTTTTGGCCTAAAAACGTTGTGTTTGGTAATGACATCACCTATAATTATAACGGTAATGTGTCGCCGGGCTTTCAAAATTCCTCTATTTTATGGAATACCAGCCTGGGATATCAGTTTTTAAACGAGGATGCCACACTAAAAATTAAAGTGTATGATCTGCTAGATCAGGTCGTAGACACCCGCAGAATTACCGGTGATGATTTTGTGCAGGATACCAACAGCCTTATTCTTACGCAGTATGCGATGTTGAGCTTTACGTATAAGCTGAGCAATTTTGGGGGTAGTAGCAACGGAGGCAGAGGCGGCTATAGAAGAGGTAGGTAATCAACGAATTATTGTTAATATTATCTTAAAGTTAAAAACTAATTTTATAGTTTTAAAAATTAGTGTGTTATTCGCATAATCAATCAATCAAAAAACACTAATGAACACTCGTTTGCTGTTAAGCCTTTTTCTGGGCTTGTTTTCTTTTTATTCCTATTCGCAGGATTTTACAATTACCGGCCGTCTTATTGACCAGGAGCAACAAACGCCTCTTGAGGCGGCAACTCTGGTCCTTGAAACCCTGAAAGACTCTACGATGATCACCTATACGATTTCAGATCGCAATGGGGAGTTTAAGTTAAATGGTAAAGTTAATCTGGAGGAGGTAAATTTGTTTGTCACTTTCGTGGGTTACCAGTCTTATGAACAAAAGATTGACCTAAGCAAAAACCGAACACAACGTTTAGGAGACATAGCTTTGGAGTTTCAGGTAGAATCTTTGGGAGATGTTGTGGTCAAAGGCCGGGCCGCTCCGGTAATTATAAAAAAGGATACCTTAGAATTTAACGCTGCTTCATTTAAAACCAATCCTGACGCGACTCTGGAAGACTTGCTTAAAGAATTACCCGGAGCAGAGGTAGATGCAGATGGACAAATACGCATTAACGGGAAACCGGTAAGTAATATTCTTGTAAACGGAAAACCCTTTTTTAGCGATGATCCTACAATCGCCACCCGAAACCTGACTAAAGAATTAATCAATAAAATTCAGGTTGTTGACACTAAGACCGAGTCTGAAGAGTTTACCGGAGAAGCAGGAGACAGCGAGAATAAGACGATTAACATCACGATTGACGAAGATAAAAACAAAGGTTTGTTTGGTAGGGTAGCCGCTGGGGGCGGGACAGACGATCGGTTTGAGTATGCGGGTATTGGTAACTACTTTGATAATGATCTTCGCTTAAGTCTTTTAGGCAGCGGAAATAACATCAATTCTCCCGGCTTTAGTTTTGGCGAGATTCAGAAAATGTTTGGTAACGCAAACTCCATATCTATTAACAGTAATGGAGCTTTCAATTTTGGAGGACGAAGTTTTGGTATGGGTCAGGGTATTGTAAATTCCCGAAATGCCGGGATGAATTTTGCAAATGATTTTGGCGAAAAGATTGAAACTTCTGCTGACTATTTTTATTCAGGAGCAAACAGTTTTGAAGAGACCGATCGCGTTCGGGAAAACATTCTGCCTCAAAACCGATTTATTTCATCGAGTAATTCGAGAAATGAGTCTTTTACGGACGATCACAGTGCTAATTTGAGATTTCAGGCAAAAATTGATTCTACGTTAATGGTTGAGGTACTTCCCCAACTTCGCTATTTTGAAGGGAGAAATATGAATTCAGGCAGTTCTGAAACGCGCAATCAAAATGGAGACTTGGTCAATGACGCAGAGTACAATAACAGTAATGAACGCAGCACGCGTAACTTTGGCAACCGCCTGACGGCCACTAAACGCTACGGGAATAAGGGAGGGTTTATTCGTCTTAACGGAAATGTCAATCTGGATGAAACCCAAAGCAACGATTTTACAAATTCAGAAACCAATGTTTTCGGAGAGAATCCCAATACTATTCTACGTAATCAGTTTACCGACGGTAATAATGAGAATAATGGGTTAAACACCAATCTTACCTGGCGTATTCCGCTTATAGCTAAAAAGCTTTTTGTGGAGACTGAATATGAGTATAGCACGGAAAACAGAACCAATACGCAACTGGTCTACGGCTTTAATGAGACCACACAGGCTTACGATCAGTTGATTGCACCTCAAAGTACCGATTTTGAAAGTACTAACCGAAGCCATAAGCCGGAGGTTGGGTTAACTTATAATTCAGAAAAAATTAGGGCAGGTATCCGGGCCGGCTATGTAGGCCGAAGACTTACCGGAAAGGATTTGCTTACCGATGGCAGTGGTAACCGTGTACGGGATATTGATTTTGAAAACAATTTTGATGCACTTGAAGCTTCGGCAAACTTGAATTATAATTTTACTCAAAAATTCAGTTTATGGTCATCTTACAGATTAACGAATACAGCTCCGGATGTTCGCGAGCTTTCACCCTATCTCGATGTTTCAGACCCCATTAACACCCTGCAGGGTAATCCAGATTTAAGACCTACTAACAGACACGGTGTAAACATAGGTCTTAACAATTATGATTGGGAAACCCGTAGCGGATTCTATTCCTATCTGGGCGCAAGTTTTACCAATGACCAGATTGTAAACCGTACTACTGTTGACGATAATTTTGTGCGTGAAACGACCTTTACCAATGTCGATGGTGTTTACGATGCCTATGCGAGTATTAGCTATAACAAGGATTTTAAATTAGACAGCCTGAAAACACTCAAGGTTGAGACTCGATTATATGGCAATATAAACCGATTTGTGAATTTCTTTAATGCAGACCAATACGGGAGTATAACTAAAAGGTTAGAACCCAGTCTGGGATTGCGCTTTACGTGGACCAGGTGGTTTGAATTGAGACCGGAGTATAGTATAGATTTTACCAGAACTACATTTAACAGAGACTTTTTTGACGGAAGACGCTTTGCTCAGCATAATGCCCGTTTGCGTACCACCACATTTTTCCCGGAATGGTTAATCTGGGAAAATGATATACGCTATATCTATAATCCTAATGTGGGGACCGGTTTTCAGGGAAATGCGGTGTTCTGGAATTCTTCTCTCGCTTACTCATTTATCAATAATAAAGCACTCGTTACCTTTAAGGTTTACGATTTGCTTAATCAAAACACCAATGCCCGGCGTAATGCCACCCAGTCGTATATAGAAGATGTGCAGAGTACCGTCTTACAACAGTATTTTATGTTGAGCTTTAGCTATAAGTTTAATACACTGGGCAAAAAAGGCGAGGTGAGGGAGAATAACTGGTGGGATTAATTTTGAAATACGAAATTAGAAATTAAAAAGCCATAACTAAAGACAGGCGCCCGCAAGGATGTCTGTTTTGCTTTTAATTTTTACTATCCTCCAAAGCTTTTAAATATCTCAATAAATTAAGCAGATGTTGTTCAGAGTGCATTTGCATTAAGGTATTGAAGTACCAAAGTGCATCGTCAAGGCTGGTGTTTTGCAACCTCCAGGCTACTTCACTCAGGTCAATGATTAGATCTGAAAGATCGTCTGTCGCGTCGCCGGTGAGTATTTCCGGTTTTTGGTCGGGGTCAAGAAACTGTGTTAATTGTGCATAATCGTGAAACTCCGGGAAATTCACTTTCACGTGGGCGTAAACAAGTCCGTAATCCAGGCGTTCAATCTCCTCGTACAAACGTTCATCAAAAGAAGGTTCCAGATTCACATAGAGGGCATATAAATCGACCAGCGCTTTCTTTAAAGCCAATGGCTTATCTGCGTTTGCAATGGTTTCGGTGCCATATTGAGTAATGCGTTGAATGAGATTGAGAAAAGATTCCAAAAGAGTTTATTAGGTAATTTGATTATTGAGTTCTTTGGCTTCGATATAAAATTTAGTCAGCCGTGGCTCAGTCGATTCCGAATTCATAATTCTGAATTAAAAAACATCCCTCCATACCTCCCTTCAAAGGGAGGTTTTTCATTCTAATTACACTAAAGCACCCTTCCTTTGAAGGAAGGGTTGGGGATGGATGTATCCCTCAATTTGCTTAGCAATGACAATAACAATACTTGTTATTTTACCAACCCCCAGAAGCACCACCGCCTCCAAAGCCACCACCGCCGAAGCCTCCACCAAAGCCTCCGCCTCCGCCAAATCCTCCACCGGAAGAGCCGCCAAAACCGCCTCCACCCATTCCGCCACGTCCCAGGCTACTCAGGATGATGACATCAAGCAGGCTGCCTGCGCCGCCACTTCTTCCGCCATTGCGGCCACCACCACGCGAGCGGCTCAGGATAAAGATAATCACGATGAAAATGATAACTATGGGTAAGAAATTAAACCCATTGGAATTCCTTTGACGCGTTCCCTGATATTCGCCTTGCAGCATTTGAAACAGTGCGTCTGCACCCTGATCGAGCCCTGCGTAATAATTTCCCTTTTTAAACTGCGGAATCATAATGCGGTTGATGACCTGCTCCGCCATGCGGTCTGTGATGATGGTTTCAATACCATAACCGGTATTGATGTCAACTTTTCGGTCTTGTGTAGCCAAAGTAATAAGAATACCGTTGTCTTTGTCTTTCTGACCTATTCCCCATTTTTGGGCCCATTTTGCTCCCAGAAAACTGATGTCTTCCCCTTTAGTGCTCGGTATGATTACCACCACGATCTGGGTGGAAGTCGTGTCGCTGTATTTGACCAGTTTGTTTTCCAGAGCAGCTTTTTGGGATGCGCTCAGTAAACCGGCATAATCATAAACGCTGGTTTGCTTTTCAGGAACGGGAGGTATATCGTATTGCGCAAAACTTTTCGCCGTAAGGCAAAAAAGAAATACGACGAGTACAAAGAAGCGAAATTGATATGATTGAGGTGTGTAAGTCAAGAGGTCGATATTTCGTCTGAAAGTTCGTTGATATCATCAGCATCCCACGGAAAAAACTTCGCGAGTTGCTCCCCGGCAGAATTGATTCCCTTTACCAAACCATCTTTGAACTTTCGGTTTTTAAATTCGGTTTGCATAAGGTCTTTGGTGCTTTGCCAGAAGTTTTCAGGCACCACCTTGTTTATGCCTCGATCTCCACAAATGGCAAACTTTTTAGCATCAACCGCCACATAGATAAGTACACCGTTTTCAGCCTTGGTATTGTCCATTTTGAGTTGGTGAAAAAGCTCCTTTGCACGCTCTAACGCATCATCTTTACAAAAGCGTTCCAGATGCACCCGTATCTCACCGGAAGTTTTAAGTTCGGCCAGGCGAATGGCTTCTACAACTTCCTGTTCTTCTTCAGCAGTTAAAAAATCTTCAACAACAGAGGCCATTAGGCTGCATCATTATTGAAGTCGAAGTTGACTTCAGGTGCATTTTCGGCGCCATCATTAGCTTCAAAATATCCCATTTCTTCAAAGTTGCCGATGAAGTTATTGACGATGTTGTTAGGGAACGTCTTGATGTGCTTGTTATAAGGTCGTATCGCCTCGTTGTAGCGGTTGCGCTCTACATTGATACGGTTTTCGGTACGCTCCAGCTCGTTGATGAGTTCTTTAAAATTCTCATTAGCCTTAAGATCGGGATAACGCTCTACGGTTACCAAAAGTCGACTTAAAGCCGAACTTACCCCACTTTGAGCCTGTTGAAACTGCGCCAGCTGCTCGGGTGTAATGTTAGCCGGGTCGATATTAACACCGGTTGCTTTAGAACGGGCTTCGATGACATCTGTCAGCGTTTTTTGCTCAAACTCGGCATAGCCTTTTGCCGTGTTTACAATATTTGGGATGAGGTCTGCACGACGCTGATAGGCACTTTCTACATTACCCCATTGCGCGGTTGCATCTTCCTTTAATTCTATAGACGTATTGTAAAAACCCTTAAAAAACGAATAAATGATAATTCCTAAAATGACTACTACAATGAGTGCAATAATTCCTTTTTTCATGATTTTGATTGATTAGAGTTGATCTTTTAAATCCTGAAGCTGGGCCTTTATGGATTCCAACTTCCGGATGAGATCAAATTTATTGAGTGTTTGGTGTTTGTTTTCTTTCAAATGCGTTTTTGCGCCTTCCAATGTAAAGCCACGCTCTTTAACCAGATGGTAAATAAGCTCGAGGTTTTTAATGTCTTCGGGCGTGAACTTGCGATTGCCTTTCGCGTTTTTTTTGGGTTTTAATACATCAAATTCCTTTTCCCAAAAACGCACCAGCGAGGTGTTGACGCCAAAGGCATCAGCGACTTCGCCTATGCTGTAGTATAATTTTTCGGGCAGGTCAACGTGCATTAATCCAGCGATTGGTTTTCGAGTTGTGCTTTCTGTAAAATTACATCAAACTCTTCAGGTGAAAGATTTCCGTAATAGAAATTTATCGGGTTGATGCGCTCGCCATCCTTGAAGATTTCATAATGTAAATGCGGTGCTTCAGAGCGCCCGGTACTGCCTACAAAACCAATGAGATCACCGCGTTTAACCTTTTGTCCCGGTCTCACATTGTATTTGTACAGGTGCGCATACAGGCTTACATAACCGTAGCCGTGATCTACACGTATGTGGTTACCGTAGCCTGTAGCGTTATTATCGGCACGTTCAACTACACCATCGCCCGTCGCATACACCGGAGTTCCGCGGGGTGCGGTAAAATCCATCCCGTAGTGAAATTTACGTTCCTTAGTAAACGGGTCTGAGCGGTAGCCATAACCCGAAGCGATGCGGGTGAGGTTCTCATTAGCCACCGGTTGAATGGCAGGGATTGCTGCCAGTAATTTCTCTTTTTCTTCGGCCAAAACTGCGATTTCGTCAAGCGATTTGCTTTGCACCACGAGCTGTTTGGTCAAAATATCCAAGCGCTTATTGCTTTCTATAATCATTTTAGAATTATCATAACCTTCCAGGTCTTTATAACGGTTTACCCCACCAAAACCGGCCTTGCGTTGCTCATCAGGAATGGGGTTTGCTTCAAAATACAGTCTGTAAATGGTATTATCGCGTTCTTCAATTTCGCTTAGAACGGTCTGCACCTGATCCAGTTTTTTGTTGAGCACCCCGTATTGCACTTTCATATTCTGAAGTTCACGGGTAAGCGCTTTTTCGCGCGGAGTTTCGAGATCGGGAATGTTGAGGTAAATAAGCAATAAAATAAAGCCCGCAAGAAACGAGGCAACAATAGATAACGCCACGTAACCCAGTTTACGACCCTTGCGCTTTTCGATCTTTTTATACGAAAGCGTCTCTTTGTCGTAATAATATTTAACCTTAGACATTGTTTAAATTATTCTATTTTTGCGTTAACAAAAAACCCGCGAATCGTGGGTAAATCTTGAGCTAAACCTCAGGATGTTATTTAGGATTTTAACTTAAAAATAGTTTTAAAAATCCATTAAAAATACTCTTCGGAAAGAAGGGTAACGAACAAATATAAAAAATAGTTTGCCGGCAAATCCATTTTGGCAGAAGCACATCTAATATTTACTCATGAAATCTCAGGAAATTCGCGATACTTTTCTTTCATTTTTTAAGTCCAAAAACCATTCCATCGTCGCCTCTGCGCCTATGGTGATCAAAAACGATCCCACGCTGATGTTTACGAACGCCGGGATGAATCAATTTAAAGAATATTTTTTGGGGAATGGCGTGCCTAAAGATGTTCGTGTGACTGACACGCAAAAATGTCTTCGCGTTAGCGGAAAGCATAACGACCTGGAAGAAGTGGGTAAAGATACCTACCATCATACGATGTTTGAGATGCTGGGTAACTGGAGTTTTGGCGATTACTTTAAGCAGGAAGCCATAGATTGGGCCTGGGAGTTGCTTACCGAAGTCTTCAAAATGGATAAAAACAATTTGTATGTGACCATTTTTGAAGGCGATAGCAGTGAAAATCTGGAGCGCGATACCGAGGCGTATGATATTTGGAGTAAGCACGTGCCCGCAGACCGTATCTTAAACGGAAACAAAAAAGACAACTTTTGGGAAATGGGAGATCAGGGACCCTGCGGACCCTGTTCTGAAATTCACGTCGATTTGCGTTCGGAAGAAGAAAAGGCAGAAATTCCCGGAGCTCAATTGGTCAATGCAGACCATCCTCAGGTGGTTGAAATCTGGAACCTGGTTTTCATTCAGTATAACCGAAAAGCAAACGGGTCGCTTGAAAATCTACCCGCAAAACATATTGATACCGGGATGGGCTTTGAGCGTCTGTGTATGGCGTTGCAAGGCAAAAAATCAAATTACGATACCGATGTGTTCACGCCGCTTATTCGTGAAATTGAAACCATCACCAATTCTAAATACGGAAGTAAAGAAGAAACCGATATCGCCATTCGGGTTATTGCAGACCACGTGCGTGCGGTTGCTTTCTCCATCGCAGACGGACAGTTGCCCAGCAACACCGGCGCCGGGTATGTGATACGCCGTATTTTGAGACGTGCGGTACGTTACGGGTTTACTTTTTTGGATACCAAAGAGCCGTTCATTTACAAGTTGGTTGGTGTGCTGGTTGATGAGATGGGCAAAGCGTTTCCCGAGCTTAAGAAACAACAAAACCTCATTTATAACGTAATTAAGGAGGAGGAGCACAGCTTCCTGCGTACGTTGGATCAGGGATTGATTTTGCTTGATTCCATTATTGCAGAGACACAAGGTAAAGAGGTATCGGGTACCAAAGCTTTTGAGCTGTATGACACTTATGGTTTTCCTATAGATTTGACTGCTTTGATTTTGGGCGAAAAAGGATACAGCCTTGACGAAAAAGAATTTCAGGCCGAATTGCAAAAGCAAAAAGACCGTTCGCGTGCTGCCGGAAAAATTGAAGCCGGAGACTGGACGGTACTCGAGGATGATGCCGAAGAAGAATTTGTAGGTTATGACATGCTCGAAACCCCCGTGCGCATTACCCGCTACCGAAAAATAAATACCAAAAAAGAAGGTGACCAGTATCAATTGGTTTTTAACCTGACTCCGTTTTACGCCGAAGGTGGCGGTCAGGTAGGCGATAAAGGTTATCTCGAAGCGCCAAATGGTGATGTGATCTACATCACCGATACCAAAAAGGAAAACAACCTGATCATTCACCTGGCTAAAAACCTTCCGAAGAATTTAGAAGAAACCTTTACCGCGATGGTAGATGCCAAGCAACGCAACCGCACGCAGGCAAACCATACCGCGACACACTTGTTGCACCAGGCCCTACGAGCCGTTTTAGGAACGCACGTAGAGCAAAAAGGTTCTATGGTGCACAGCGGTTATTTGCGCTTTGACTTTTCGCACTTCTCAAAAGTAACGCCTGAAGAATTGAAAGAAGTAGAGCAGTTTGTAAACGCTCGTATTCAGGAGCAGCTGCCGCTTGAGGAGCAACGCGGTATTCCGTACGATCAGGCGATTGCAGAAGGTGCGATTGCGCTATTTGGCGAAAAATACGGGGATGCGGTGCGCACCATTCGTTTTGGCAAGTCGATGGAGTTGTGCGGTGGTACGCACGCAGACAATACCGGTGATATCTGGTATTTTAAAATCAAATCAGAGGGAGCGGTTGCTTCGGGAATTCGTCGTATTGAAGCGATTACCGGCGACGCGGTGATGCAGTATTTTGAAGAACAGGACGAAACGCTTGAAGCGGTACGTGGCCTGCTCAACAATACCAAAGAACCTGCAAAAGCCATTGAAAACCTGCAGGAAGAAAACAACGAACTCAAAAAACAGCTCGAGTCGTTATTGGCTGAAAAAGCCAAAAATATAAAAGGCGAACTCAAAGCAGATCTGGAAGAAATAAACGGAATTCAGTTCCTGGCCCGCGAGGTGGATCTGGATGCAAACGGCATCAAAGATTTGTCCTTCCAGTTGGGTGGTGAGGTTGATAATCTCTTTTTGGTACTGGCTTCGCGTCAGGGCGATAAGGCTTTGCTGAGCTGTTATATTGATAAGGATTTAGCTAAAGCGAAAGACTTAAACGCGGGTACCATTGTACGCGAACTGGGTAAATACATTCAGGGAGGTGGTGGTGGCCAGCCGTTTTTTGCTACCGCCGGCGGAAAAAATCCCGATGGCATCGTGGCTGCTTTGGGAGCGGTGAAGGAGTACCTGAGGTGATGGTTTGATGTTAATGGTTATTAGTCAATTGGGTTTTTGTTAGAAGTAAAAAGTAGACAGTTAGGAAATACAAAATACAAAATTAGAAATTTGAAATAACCCAATGTTGTCAGGTCTAGTGCAGTCGAGAACCATCCGCTCTTACGCGATTGTAGCGTAAGTTTAAATAACC
>CAYNMH010000006.1:54234-67170 GCA_964398145.1 uncultured Flavimarina sp.
AGTGCAGTCGAGAACCATCCGCTCTTACGCGATTGTAGCGTAAGTTTAAATAACCTAATTATCAATAACTCTTAACCAAACAGCATCCTATTCCAATTATAAAGCAATACCAATAAAAATAAGTGCAACTCCAAACCAAAATCCCGCTTCAACCTGCTGCTAATCCTATTGATTACGACTCGCAGATTCTGCTGGTGGGCAGTTGTTTTGTGGAGAACATAGGGGCGAAATTTGAATATTATAAGTTTCAGAATCTGGTAAATCCGTTTGGGATTTTATTTCACCCGGAAGCCATTGCCCGGTTTTTTGAGCAGGTGGTTGAACGCAGGGAATTTAAGGAAAGCGATTTTGAAGAAGTAAACGGAAGTTTTGTTTCGTTTGATGCGCACTCCAAACTCAGTGCAACTTCGGCAAAAGCTGCGGCAGAGCAGCTTAATAGAGCTTTGACTGACGCCCACGACCAACTCCAAAAAGCTACGCATATCTTTATCACGCTGGGCACGGCCTCGGGATATCGCCATAAAACTCAAAATAAGATCGTAGCCAATTGCCATAAAATTCCACAGAAGGAGTTTGAGAAAAAACTGGCTTCGGTAGCAGCGATTGAAGCCGCGATAAGCCGTATGTTAGCAGCTATTGCAGCTCTTAATTCACATGCTTCGGTTACGTTTACCATTTCTCCTGTGCGCCATATCAAAGACGGTTTTGTCGAAAATCAGCGCAGTAAAGCGCATCTTATTGCTGCGGTACATTCAGTTATAGAACAATTTCAGAACACTTTTTACTTTCCGGCCTATGAGATTGTAATGGATGAACTGCGGGATTATCGTTTTTACGACCGTGACCTCATACATCCCAATGCACTGGCAGTAGATTACATTTGGGATGCTTTTGAGTCGGTTTACCTTTCGCCGCAGGCTAAAACTTTTAAAAAGCATGTGGAAGAAGTGCAGTGCAGTCTGTCGCACAGACCTTTTAATCCGGATTCTGAACAACATCAAGAGTTTCTCAGAAAACTGCAGCAAAAAATGGTTCAGCTTCAGCAGGAAATTCCACATATCGAGTTCTAAATACGGCAATTGCCTTATGGATAGGTTCTTTGATTTACGTGAGCTTTGTTACGTAATCAACAAACCTATAACCATGAAAACCAGTACCAAATTCACTTTTCTGTTTCTTTTAGCCGGACTCATGGCATTTACCTCGTGCTCCATAGATGACGACGGTGGCGACAGCGCTGCCGGCGAAGGTAACCTGACAGCCAAAGTAGATGGTAAAACCTATACCTCAATGTCGCAGGCAACTACTGCGGTAGAAAGTACATCAGCCAATATAGAAATCATCACCATAAGCGGCGGAAGCGCTGATTCTGAAAATATTCAGATAAACATTATTGGTTTTGAAGGGGTAGGCACTTACAGTCTCAACGCGGTAAGTCTGGGTACCTATACCTATTTGCAGGATAAATCTGACTTTATGAGCGCTCAGACTTTTTCAACAGCCACCGGAGCAGCATCTAATGGCGAGATCAAAATTGCCGAGTATAATAAAGGTCAGAATGTTAAGGGAACCTTTAGCTTTACCGGGTATCTTACCAGCGATACGACTAAAAAAGTTGTTGTAAGTGAAGGGGATTTCAACGTAAAAATTAAGTAAGTATTCCCATCAAAAATCTCAAGTGTTGAGGTTTTTACACGAAGCCGGAGGCAGGAGCAATTCTGTTTTCGGCTTTATTGCTTGTAGCAAAGACTATACTTTCAATAATAGATTTTAAGAACCGGTTTATCCAGAGGCTTAGGCCTTTTTTTTCTCTTTTGCCAGGTCAATATAAGGCAATTGCCGTATTGATTAGCGAGACATAATCGGTGACTTTTGAGATGTAAAAACTTTAAAAACCAAAGACTTATGAAAATTTTTCTACACTCGATTAAAAGTTTGCTGTGTGTGCTGTTGCTCACCGGCTCCCTTTTTGCTCAAAAGGCACAAACACCTGATTACACCTATGACGTGGGCGGAAACATCAATGATATGACCCTAACGCTGGCCGGGACGATGGTCGTATCTACTAATGACGGTCTGGTGGGTATTAAACCGGGATCAAACGAACCCGTATTTAAATTCACCGATTACGGAAGCGTAAAGCCTGAAGAAGTAACCTACGTTCCCGCATCTCCATACCTGATAGTCGATCAGGGTGGAGTAGGTGGTATAAAAGCCCTTTCCGCTCTTTCAAGTAAAAAGGCGGTTATTGATTACATTTCGGGCAAGGTGATTTTCACTACCGAAAGCAAGGGCTGGAAAACCGTTCAAACTGCAGATGTGATCATGCCCGATAATAAGCTGGTCATCAGCGGACTCCAAAAAGAAGGGTCTATGGCTGAAAAAAATACGGCTAAACTGGCTGTGTATGATCTTATTACCGGCAATCTCGATTATTCCTTTTTTCTGAACGAACCGGGTAAAACCACAGCTAAATATTTTGCCGTGACGGGTACGCCTTTGCTATTAAAAGACAAACTATTGGTGCCTACGACTCAGGGTATTTATGCTAAAACTCATTCGGGCCAGACGCTTTGGGAAAATGACGTAAAAGATGTGAACTGGATGACCTCTAGCGCTGATGAGAAAGAAATTTATGCTTTTGACGTAAACGATACGGGCAGTAAAACCGAAATTATAAAAGTGAAGCCCGATGGCGGTGAAGCCTGGGGAGACAAGGTAAAAGTTGACGGGGTGGTGAGTAACTTCCAGATTTTACCTCAGGGATTAATAATTGTGAGTGATAAAGATACTTCCGGGAAAAGTGTGCTTGCCGGTCGGTCTGAGTCAAAAATCAATCTTCTGAGTGCAGCTAATGGTGAAGATCTTTGGGATAAAGCACCTAAAACCGGTGGTTTTGTACAACATTTTTATGTGATGGATGATGGGATTCTTTTTGGCATTTATGAAGGTGGAATCAATAAATTCGCTTTTGACGGGACTCCGTTGTTTAAAAAGCCGCTCAAAACCGGAGAAAACATTCAGATTATGGCCGAAACTCCGAAGGGATTGATCTACATCACTTCTGAAGATGCCAATATCGTAGATCTAAAAACCGGCGAGTCAGTCTGGAACAAGCCTTTGAAATATAAAAAGGTGAACAGTGTTACTTCGGCATTTGATCAGGCGCACAACCGCTATTTAATTAATGCTGATGATGAGCTTTTTGCGGTAGATGCTGAAAGTGGCGAAGTATCAACTCTGGCAAACGTAAAGTTTGATGAGAAGGAAAATCCAACCACCTTAGCCGTACGTGATAATGGTATTTTCTTAGGAAGTGACCAGAATATGACCTTGCTTGATTTTGAAGGAAACGAAAAGTACCACGAGTATTATAAATCTCCTGGCCGAAGCACTTTTGGTAAAATTATGGGCGGTATTACAGCGGTAGCAACCACAGCACTCACTGTTACGATGGCTGCTTCTGCCGGAGCAAACCGTCACGGAATGGATGCAAATAACCTGGATAGCTATAACGAAACCGGAAAAGAAGCCAAACGCGCTCAGGATATGTTTGCTTCGATGGCAGGAGCCTCTTTTGAGTATCTGAGTAAGCGCTTTAAAGCTTCCGCAGCAACAGAAAACTCTCAGTTTATCCTTTCTAATCTGGATGATGGAGTGGGTCTGATTAAATTGAACAAGGCTGACGGAAGTGTGGAAAAAGAAATTTTACTCAAAGACAAAAAGCCGGAGTATGAGGTTGATGATTTTGGCGGAGTGCTGTATTATAAAGCCGATAATAAAACCATCTATGCTTATAATTTGAGGTAAATCAAAACCATATATAAACCATTAAACTGCCTGAATTTGCTTCGGGCAGTTTTAATTATAAAAAGATGCCTTACACAACTTTGCTTCTTATGACGCTAAGCATAAGCTTGCTTATGAGCTATTATTTGTTTCGGTTGATAGAGCGGCGTGTATCACAAGGATTTTCAAAAGCACAGATCGCTTTCTTTTACGCTTATGCCGCATTGGTATATGCCTGTGCTGCCCTCCTGGTAAGCTGGATGTGGCTCTATTATATAAATCTTTTTGTTGGTGTACCGTGTCTTATTCTGGTTGTTGTATTCAGGAAGCGTGCGGTTAGATTGGGACCTCATACAGCTGTACTCAAGGTTTCTTTAGGGATGGGATTTATAGCAATAATAAGCTGTATTCTTTCTGGTTTTTGATTTTAAAAATGAGAATAATGAATAAAGAACTGATTGTAAGTATTTTAAAAATTAGCCGTTACAATTACATGATTTATGTAAACGCGCTTTTCCTGCTGTGTCTGCTGAGCGTGGGATATGTAAGTGCTCTAGCGGTGGTTATGGCTTATTTTATTGAAAGTATTGTTATTGGCATTTTTAATGCTGTTAAAATGGCACTGAGCACATCGTATTCTAATAAAACAGAAGGAGGTGGAGCCGGAAACTACGGGCTGATTGTATTTTTCTGTTTTCACTATGGTTTTTTTATTGCCATACAGAGCATTTTTGTGTTTTCTTTTTTTTCAATAGATGAGGGGCTTTTCAGGGAGCCATTTTTTCTTATTGAAAACTATGCTGCTTTGCTGCAACTAGACGGGATGTGGTTGCTTATCGCCAGTATGCTGTTAACCCATCTTTTTGCATTGATTTCTAACTTTTTAGCGGATAGGCGCTATCGGGAATTTACGGCAAACGAACTGATGGCTAAGCCCTATCTACGTATCCTTATACAACAGTTTGTCGTTATCCTTTCAGGATTCTTTTTGGTCTTTGTAAATGCAGGAATGGTCGCGGCAATCCTGCTTATACTTTTTCGACTGGTACTTGATCTCGCTTTGTTGAGCTTACGCGAAAACACGGTGCTACTGGATAAAGCTGCTCAGTGGTATGCAAGTAAAAACGGAACTGACGTAGCCAAAATAAGAAAGCAACTTTTGCTTTTTTCGGAATAATTGTAAGAAAATATGGATGCGCTTTCGGGTAACTTAGTAACCATTTTGATTGTAGTAATAAATACTACCCTGGGCATTGTGCTCTACGTTCTGTTAGATTTGGTATTGCTAAAGCTGCTTCAACCGCGATCACCTCGTTATTATTTTGCCGGAAATTGCATGCTGGCTTGTATTCTGATGCTTCCTATGCTCGTTTTGGTTTGGGATTTTAGCTATACCAATACAGTCTTTTCAGCTTTACCCCCTTTTTTAACAGCGCTTTTACCCTTATATAAAACCTGCAGATTCAATATAAAATCGATTTACACCCGATTTTTACTCCTGTGCTATGTGGCCACGAGTTTGATTTTTTTGTATCAATACATTATATATTTTGAGTGATGGTAGTATATGTCGTAGTTATAACCATTCCCTTCATAACTATCTCCTTTTTCGTAATGGTTTTAATGCTGGTATTAATTTTTAAATACTTGAACTATATCTATATATCTGCATCTAAAGAGCGTATGATTCTCTTGCAACATCAAATAGAAATTTATACCAATCAAAAAAACATACGGAGTTCTAATTTGTGTAAATATGATTTTGTTAAATACAACCTCAATGATGCTCTAATCACCTTACCAGATTAAGCCGGGAAATTTTCTGGATTTTAAAATAAAAATAAGTGCTATTTTAGGGATTGTTTAACACTTAATTAGCTCTATGCAACAATTTTTACTAGGACTTAGCCTTATATTTTCTCTGTATGTTTCTGCACAAGTTGATATAAAAAAAGCAGATAGCCTTAAAACCCTAATCAAAACAGCCAAAGGCGATGAAAAAACCGAGGTCTATGTGAGGCTAATAGAGGTTTATGAGTATAAAGCGAATGATACAGCAGATTATTATACACGTAAGCTTATAGAATATGGTAAGAAAAATAAGTTGCCCAAGGCCGAAACACGCGGTTTATTAATAAAGGCAAAATTTTTTATTCAGACTTCTCAATATGATTCTGCTCATAGTTACTACCAAAAAGCTGAGGCAAAGCTTAAAACTTTTGAGGATTACCAGCTGAATTCAATTTATTATGGAGATCAAGGGGTTTTGAATTTTTATCAGGGGGATTTTAAACAGGCTTTAGAGAATTTTACTAAAGCACTGGAATTGGCGAAGCAGAATGCTAAAAAAGATGATATTCTAACTTTTTTAAATAATACAGCTTTGGCTATGTCTTATTTGGGCAAAGCCGAAGAGTCAATAGATGTACATAAAGAGGCAATTGAGCTTGCCGCCGAGCTAAATGATTCTACAGCACTGGGGCGTTCCTTCAATAATCTGGGGCTTATTTATGAAGACATGGATGCTCTTGAGAAAGCCCTTGAATATTATCAAAAAGCTTTGTTAATAAAGGAAGACCACGGTACTCCTCAAGATATTCTTAATGGTAAATACAATGTGGCCGCTATGCACCGTGAACTTGCAGAGCGAACAGGGGATACGGTGCAATTAAACCGAGCAGAAAAGGAGTTTACACAGATACTCATCGATGCAGAGGCAGAAAAATATGGTAAGGTCATACTGTTTACAAAAACAGCTTTGGCCCAGGTTGCTACCTCGAAAGGTGATTTTCAAAAAGCTATATCGCTCTACCTTCCCGTTATTGAGTCCGCAGCTTCTCAAAATGATAACCAGACTTTAAGGGTTGCTTATCTTAATGTAGGTTCTAATTATTTTGAAATGCAAAACTACATTCAGGCCAAGAAATACCTGGAACTCGCAGAACCTTTAATCACGCAAGCAGACAACCCTAGTGATAATGCTAAATTGTATAAAAACCTGGCCAAAACGTATTACCAACTCGGTGAGTATAAAAAAGCCTACGAAAATTTTGACCTTTACGAGCAAGCTTCGGAAATACTTATCGATGAAAATTTACAGCAAAAAATAACTGATTTTGAAGTTAAGTATGAAACAGAGCAAAAAGAAAACGAGATTCTTAAACAACGCGCAGAGATTGCCGAAAAGGATCTTGAGGTAAGACGCAAAAACCTCTATTTGTACGGCAGCATAGGCCTGGCAGCTTTATTGGGACTTTTTGGGTATTTGATTTACAGCCGCCAAAAGCTTAAAAACAAACAACTTCAGAAAGAGAGCGAGCTTCAAATCGCTTTGGCAAAAATTGAGACCCAAAATCGGTTGGAAGAACAGCGTCTGCGTATCTCGAGAGATTTGCACGATAATATAGGTTCGCAACTTACCTACATCATCATGAGCCTGGACACTTTCAATTATATGCTGGATGATGCCGGGCAGCAGGTTAAAGACCGTATCCATGCAATAAGTGCATTTACATCGGTTACTATAAATGAATTGCGCGATACGATCTGGGCGATGAACAAAGGCAATATAAGCCTTGAAGATTTGCAGGCCCGCATAGCCCGTATTGCAGAGCGGGCGCAGGAAAACCAGGAGAATTTAGTGGTAAGCCTGCACGCCGATTTAGAACATGAAGATTTTGAATTGAGCTCTATTGAGGGTATCAACATATACCGTATTGTTCAGGAAGCCCTGAACAACGCCATTAAATATGCCGAAGCGCAACACATCAAAATTAACCTGTCTCAAACTGCAGCTTTACTTAAGATTAGTGTAAAAGATGATGGGAAAGGCTTCAGCTTAAATGAAAACCAGACAGGTAACGGTTTGAATAATATGCGCAAACGAGCGGCAGACATCGATGCACAGATAGAACTAAGCTCAGAACCTGGTAAAGGAACTCTTTTAATACTTACTAAAGATTTAGCTTAACCTGTTTTAAACTATCTTAGACTTCAGCCTATATTTCACTTTAGAAATAAAAAGCGTATTTTAAACGCTTAAAATATAATCTATGACTCCTAGTTCGGCAAGCACAGCCCAAGCTTCAAATAATGATTTTTATGCTGCTAATGATAAACTTTATGTAGCTACAGATTGCATTATTTTTGGTTTTGATGACGGTGATTTAAAATTGTTAATCTTCAAACGCCGTGTAGAACCAGATTCGGGAATTTGGTCCCTGATAGGAAGCTTCGTGAAGATAGATGAGGATGTTGATGAAGCTGCCCGGAGGGTTTTAAAAGAAATTACGGGTCTGGAAGAGATTTATTTAGAACAGTCTAAAACCTATGGCAAGGCCGAAAGAGATCCCGGTTACCGGTGCATCTCGGTTGCTCACTATGCATTGATGCGTATTAATGAGCACGATCGCGAACTTACACAAAGCCACGGGGCTTACTGGTACACCCTGCCCGAGTTGCCTCAACTGGCACTGGATCATCAGGATATGGTGCACGATGCCCTTGAAAAATTGCGGAGAAGAGCACGCTACCAGCCCATAGGATTTGAACTCTTGCCCGAAAAATTTACCATTCCGCAACTACAAAAGCTCTACGAATCGATTTACCAGCGGGAATTAGACCCTCGCAATTTCAGGAAGAAAGTACTTTCGCTTAAGGTTTTGGTCAAATTAGATGAAAAAGATAAACTGGGAAGTAAACGGGGAGCTTATCTCTACCGCTTTGATTCTGAAAAGTATCAGGAGTTATTAGAGAGTGGTTACAACTTCGAAATTTGATCCTTTAGCAAGATGGCTGTACGTATCGCAATAGCAGAAGACAAATTTTTTCTGGCGCAATCACTCAAAGAAAAACTCTCTTTTTTTGAAAATCTGGACTTGCGATTTATTGCTGAAAATGGCTCGGTATTACTCCAGAAACTTCAGGAAAATCCGGCTGTTGATTTGATTTTAATGGATATTGAAATGCCGGTTCTTAATGGCATTGAGACCACAGCTCGTGTTAAAGAGCAATTTCCGCAGGTAAAAATCCTGATGCTTACGGTGCTTGACGATGATCTCCATATTTTCAAAGCCATTCAGGCCGGGGCAGATGGCTATTTACTTAAAGAAACTTCCCCTGAAAATCTCAATACCAGTATTGAAGAGACCCTTGCCGGTGGTGCTGCCATGACACCGTCAATTGCTATGCGCACCCTTAAATTTTTAAGAAATCCTGAAGCTTTGGAACATATTGATAATCAGGAAGAAGTGTCCCTTTCGCAACGCGAAACAGAAGTGCTCGAACAATTGGGTAAAGGTTTGAGTTATACCAAAATAGCTGAAAATCTTTACGTTTCTCCCAGCACGGTGCGAAAACACATTGAAAATATCTACAAAAAACTTCAGGTGCATAACAAGCTTGAAGCTGTTAAAAAAGCCCGAAAAAACAACCTCATTTAAAGCCTGCTTTAGATTATTCTGTAATATTAAAGAGCTTAATGAAAGGAGCTCTTTCAATATTTAGTTGGTTTTTTGTCTAATTTAATTTTATCATACCCCGGTGCGTAAGCTTTTAATCGTTTTACTCTTTTTAGTTCTTGGAATATTTATTTATAATTATTTCGCAGACCGAAATGAATCCCGTGAGCGTTTGCAGGAAAGTTCTTCGCTCATTCAAAAGGAAATACGCAATGTGGGCAAGCTCATTGTTACTGAGGGCAGTTATGCGCAGGTATTCAGTTATAAAGACTCTAAAAAATTGTATTTTGATTTGCTAACGGCCAGCAAAAAAGCTCTGGTGGTTGTTAATGCTGAAGTAACCATCTCTTATGATTTGCGGGCGATGGAGACCGAAGTTGACGAGGAAAACAAGACGATCACCATTCTGAGCATTCCAAAACCTGAAATACGAATAAATCCGGATATTGAATATTACGATGTCACTCAGGATTACCTCAATCAGTTTGAAGCTTCAGACTATAATAAAATTAAAAAGCGTGTAACGGCCAGCCTGCGTAAAAAAGTGGAATCCTCAGACCTGCCCGTACAGGCTGAGCAGCGACTCATTTCAGAACTTGCCAGTATTTATGCGGTAACTAATGCATTGGGTTGGGAACTGAGGTACAATAAAACTTCAATTACCAGTAACCAGCAACTACAACGCGTGTTAGATTGATATCAGGATCTCTGAGCCACACACGGATTACGTATCAATTTTCAATTAATTCCAATCCGTCGCTAATAAGATGCCTGAGCTGGGGACGTTTTTGAGATTTTTCATCTAAAGAAGCTTTAATCTCCTGGGCAAATTGTTCCATTTTCTCCTCGTAAGCCAGTTCATACAACTCCACAGCCAGCAACCAGTCCTCGGGATGGTGTTTTTTCAAAATGTCAAAAACCGCTTCAGGTGAAAACCGGGTGTCTTTACCTGCTCTGTAATTGCGCACAGCCAGGTAGAGCTGTTCCAATTCTGCCCGTTTTTCAGTTTTTGAAGCTTTAATAGTTTCAGAACCCGGTTTGTGATTGATGAGATCAAAAGATTTGAAATCAGCCGGACCCGCAAATGCGGAAGCAATTTTTTTACCTACTCCCAGATGATACAGACCCCATTCCGGCTTAAACAGGATGCGGTGGTGATGCTTCACGGTGCAGTTTTCAAAAGTGATGAGAATAATTTTTCCTTTAAGATTTCGGGTGCCTGTAATTATAGTTCCGCTAACCTGTATTCCGCCTTCAAAATGCAAACATATGTTCTCGCCCTCATAAATCTTATAGGCTTTGAGATCCTTAGGGCTCATATCTTCTATAGCCAGGTTAATTCCTTCCAGTTTTCCCAGAGCGGTACCGTAACCGGCAGGATGATTGTTTATGCCGTGCCCCACCAGTTCTTTTTCGTGATAACTTAAGGCTGTGGGGCCTATAGTGATGAGGTAAGTGACTTTGCCGTTATGGGTTATCAACTCATCAAAAACTCCTGAAATTTGCAGCCCGGTACTCAGTTCTGCGGTTCCCAGATTTTTACTTTCGATGAGTTTTTCAACGCCTTCAGGCCCACCCGTACGCAGGGCCATCGTATTGGCAAATTCTTCTAAAACTTCGCTGAGATATGCAAAATCTGGAGTTACATACAGCTGAGGCTGCGGTTTTGTAATGTCAAATTCCTGATAGGCTGCTTCCGGGCCGTAGGGTAATTTTTTAACAGCATCGGTCATACACCAGGTACTTTCACCAATAGAAGAAAGCAAGCCTGCTCCATAAATTTTAGGATTCTCTGTAGTACCAATCAATCCGTATTCCACAGTCCACCAGTGCAAATTGCGAATAAGCGCCATTTCGCTGGGTTTTCCCATATTGTTTTGCAGGTATTCAACCTGCTCTTCCACTTCTTTGATGTCTTTTTCCGGAGTGTTTTCAGCTTCTTTTAAGATGGAAAGTTTTCGCACAGCTTCATAGAGCTCATAATCTTTAGCAGAAGAAATCGCTTTGCAGCCTATTTCGCCAAAACGTCTCAGGTATTCAGCATATTCCGGGTTAGCAATGATGGGAGCGTGGCCGGCGCCTTCATGAATAATGTCTGGAGCAGGAGTATATTCAATATGTTCAAGCTGGCGTATATCTGAAGCAATAACCAAAACATTATACGCCTGAAACTCCATAAAGGCAGCGGGTGGTATAAAACCGTCAACAGCTACCGCGGCCCAGCCTATCTCTTTTAAAATACGGTTCATCCCATACATGTTGGGAATGTGATCTATAGAAATACCCGTTTGTTTAAGTCCATCCAGATAGGACTTGTGTGCGACTTTGCTGAGGTAACTTACGTTTTTGCGCATTACATAGCGCCACACTGCCTGATTAATGGGTGTGTACATCTTATAGTTTTGAGGTTTGATGTATTGCTTTAAATGTGCAGGCAGCCGGTCTATAAGTGGATTAGTTTCAATATTTTTATCAAGAATCTCTTTCATGTTAATCCGAATTGATACAGGTTTTCAGCTTGCTTTTGAATGTCAAAGCGCTTGTTGTAATCTAGACTTAAATTTGATAAATTTTTAATAATAACGCCAATTTACTGAATAAAATTTATGCAAGACTCATTTGTTAAACTTGATATTGAAGATGCTGTAGCTACAGTGACGTTTTTTACTCCAGAACATAATGCGCTGCCTACAGAAATTTTAAATAAACTGGAGCATACCTTATTACAGGTGGCATCAGATAAAGAAGTTTATGTCATTGTTTTAAAAAGTGGAGGCGATCGCACCTTTTGTGCAGGAGCCAGTTTTAAGGAGTTAATCGCTATTGATGATGAAGCCCGGGGAAAACATTTTTTTATGGGTTTTGCCAAAGTAATTTTCGCTATGCGCAGCTGCCCACAGCCTGTAATTGTGCGTGTGCAGGGCAAGACTGTAGGTGGAGGCGTAGGTATTGCGGCTGCAGCAGATTATTGTTTGGCGAGCGGCTTCGCCTCGATAAAACTAAGTGAATTAAGTATAGGCATCGGGCCATTTGTTATAGGGCCTGCCGTGGAGCGAAAAATGGGAGTTTCCGCATTTTCGCAAATGACACTCAATGCACAGGAATTTTATACACCGGAATGGGCTAAAACTCAGGGTTTATTTGCGGAAATTTTAGAAAGTAACGAAGCTTTAGATCGACGGGTAGATGAATTTGCCCGGCATCTGGCGAGTTATAACCCCAAAGCGTTGCAGGAAGCTAAAAGAATTTTTTGGGAGGGAACAGAAGCCTGGAAAGAGATTTTGGAAAGCAGGGCCGAAACCAGTGGGAAATTAGTGCTTTCCACATTTACCAAGGAAAAACTTCAATCCTATAAATCATAAAAGCCCTCGGGTGAGGGCTTTTAAGTTGTAAAACTTCCGGTTTAGTTGGAAGCCATTTTTTTAGGAGGGTATTCCTGCATAATTTCTCCTACAATCTCGTTGATTCGTTCCTGCTTACGTTCTATGTTACGTGCGAGATAACCGGTACCCTGACCTTGCCAAACCAATTCTTTTTTCTGAGCATCAATCAGGTCAATGTATAGGGTTCCTTCAGTGGTTCGGGAAACGGTATTACCAAAGCCTCCGCCCCAGGGTCCCCACGGACCCAAGCCTCCCCAGCCCCAGGCACCCCAGCCCCAGCCGTAATTATTAAATACATCTACACG
>CAYNMH010000007.1:0-8837 GCA_964398145.1 uncultured Flavimarina sp.
AACCCCTCTTACCAGGATGAAAACCTGGCGTCCTAGCCGATAGACGAACGGGCCATTATATAAATAACGCTGCACTTTTAAAAGAGTGCTAACTTTTGTAGTCCGTAGGGGAATCGAACCCCTGTTACCAGGATGAAAACCTGGCGTCCTAACCCCTAGACGAACGGACCGTACATTGTTTCAATTGCGGATGCAAAAATAAACATATTTTGATAAGCCGCAATAGTAAAACTCACTTTTTTTAAATTAATATGCTTTCGCAAATAAAACGCGCATTTTTGCTGGTTTACCACTATACACGCAGACGCCCTCTTCTTCTTTATTATGAAGTGGAATGCAGCGAATAGTTGCCTTGGTTTCATTCTTAATACGCTCTTCTGTCTCTACCGTACCATCCCAAAATGCACTTACGAAACCGGTTTTATTCTCCAGAATATCCTGAAATTCTTCATAGGTCTCAACCTCGGTTATATGAGAGTCTCTAAATTTTAATGCTTTATTATATAAGGCACTTTGCATTTCTACGAGCAATGCCTGCACTTTACCCACAATCTCATCCTTAGAAACCACTTCTTTAGACATGGTATCTCTTCTTGCCAGTTCCACCGTTCGCTTTTCAAGATCACGCGGTCCTATCGCAATGCGCAAAGGCACACCCTTGAGTTCATATTCATTGAATTTCCAACCCGGTTTATGAGTATCTCTGTCATCATATTTCACCGAAATACCTAAAAGCTGCAGTTCCCGTTTTAATTCTTTAGCGACTTGAGAAATAGCATCAAGCTGCTCTTCGCCTCGATAAATAGGAACAATTACAACCTGAATAGGCGCAAGCTTTGGCGGCAAGACCAATCCATTATCATCACTATGAGTCATGACCAGAGCACCCATCAATCGGGTTGAAACACCCCAACTGGTTGCCCAAACGTGTTCCTGCCCTCCTTCTTTGGAAGCAAACTTTACGTCAAATGCTTTTGCAAAATTTTGTCCCAGAAAATGCGAAGTTCCGGCTTGTAAGGCTTTACCATCCTGCATAAGCGCTTCAATACAATAGGTTTCAAGCGCACCTGCAAAACGCTCACTTTCGGTTTTAGTCCCGCGCACAACTGGCAATGCCATAAAGCGCTCCGCAAATTCAGCATATATGCGCATCATAAGCTCTGCTTCTTCAACAGCCTCATCTTTAGTAGCGTGTGCTGTATGACCTTCCTGCCATAAAAATTCCGCAGTTCTCAAAAAGAGACGGGTACGCATCTCCCACCTTACAACATTAGCCCATTGATTGATTTTTATAGGAAGATCTCTATACGACTGAATCCATTTACGATAGGTGTCCCAAATAATGGTTTCTGAGGTAGGCCGTACAATTAATTCTTCTTCCAGCTTCGCTTCAGGATCTACTACAATACCTCCATCCTCATCGCTTTTTAGACGATAATGCGTAACTACAGCACACTCTTTAGCAAAACCATCTACATGACTCGCCTCTTTACTAAAGTAGGATTTAGGAATAAATAATGGGAAATAAGCGTTTTCGTGCCCGGTCGCTTTGAACATCCGATCTAATTCTGCCTGCATTTTTTCCCAAATGGCAAAACCATAAGGTTTAATCACCATACAACCGCGTACCCCACTATTTTCAGCCAGATCTGCTTTGACTACCAGCTCGTTATACCATTTTGAATAATCTTCCGCCCGCGTAGTTAAATTCTTTCCCATATATAGATATTTGGCACAACTCTTGTGCTTTATAAGTAAAATTTAAGTTTTGCTACATCTTTGTTAAATGCACAAAATTGACGGCAAAACTAACTAAATTTACAATGTACAACAATAAATAACGGATGATATGCGAGGCTTGAATATTACACAAACTGGAATTCTAAAATTTGCTTTAGGCATTTTTGCCTCGGCAGGTTTGATTTCTTGCGGAACTTCACAATATGCAATGAATGATGGGATCTACGGGTCTTCTAATTCTAATTATGGAACAATATCCCTGGAGGATGTGACTACCAATGCAAACGGTAGTCTTTATGCCGATTATTTCAATCAGGGTGCTGCAGATATTGATGACGCACAACAGGAAGGAGCAATATTTACAGATATTGATTCTTATACTTCTACCGGTGATTACACGGAAGAAGACCTGGTTTTAGACAACGATTTAGGTTACAATGCACAGCCAGGCTGGGGAGACATCTATGATAATACCGTGGTAAATGTTTACAATCAACCCTTCTGGGGTGCCGGTTGGGGCGGCTGGGGCGGTCCTTTCTATAATGGATGGGGATGGAACGGCTGGAACAACTGGGGTTGGGGATGGAATTCTCCGTACAACGGCTGGGGCTGGGGCGGTCCATTCTTCGGCAATGCAGGTTGGGGCTATGCTTATGGCGGCTGGGGTAATCCTTATTGGGGTGGTATTGGTTTTAACCGCTGGGGTTATGGCTTTAATAATTTCTACGGTTACCCATATCGTGGATGGTATAATAGCCGTTACAACAATAGAGTTGCTTATTCAAATAGCCGCAGAGCTGGCAATTACTATACAGGTCGAACAGCAGATTCAAGATCATCGTATTCCAGAACATCAAGATCATCCTATTCTTCAAATAATTCAAGACGTTCATCTGATGCCAATTATGCTCGCACCAGCCGTACCTATAGCCGTAATGGTGTAGGTGTAGATACCAGAACCCGCTCTCGAAGTGCTTCTGGGAATGTATCTAACTCCAGGGTTTCGCGTTCTAGTAGTTCAAACAGCAGATCTATTTACAACTCCAATGCCCGACGAAGCAGTAATACGATCAGCAGAAGCTCCAGCAATTCGAGTTCTGCGCGAAGTAGTTCTCCTTCCATGTCAAGAAGTAGCACTTACAGTAGATCGAGCAGTCCTTCACGTAGCAGTACGATGTCACGAAGCTCTTCTTCCTCACGAAGTGCAGCACCTAGCAGGTCAAGCTCTTCCGGAAGTAGAAGTAGTTCATCTTCTAGCGGAAGAAGAGGCGGAGGTCGCGGATAATTAATTTCTCAGTTTTATAAGTATGAAAAAAGTTCTCATAATATTTATGATAGGATTTGGTTTGTCTCAAATCAACGCACAAACCATTTCAGACGCGGTAAATTTCAGTACTGAAAATTTAACCGGAACCGCACGTTACCGTGGAGTTTCAGGAGCATTTGGTGCTTTGGGAGGCGACCTTTCAGCCCTAAATAACAACCCGGCAGGATCTGCCGTCTTCAACCAAAGTTTTGCTTCACTTACCTTATCATCCGATAATTATGATAATCAAACACACTACTTTGAGGGTATAACCACAAATTCTGATAGTGATGTTGATTTCACGCAAATCGGTGGGGTTTTTGTTTCGAATGGTACAGGAAGTGTCACAAAATTTAGTTTTGGCTTTAACTATGACAGAGTCAATGATTTTGATAATCAATATATTGCCCGGGGAATAAGTCCTAACTCCATAAGCAATTACTTTTTGGGCTATGCACAAGGCACTCCCTTAGAATTACTGGAAACTCAGCAAGGAGAATCTGTTGACGATTTGTATCAATTTTTAGGGGAAAATGAAAGTTTCGGCGCGCAGCAGGCTTTTTTAGGCTTTCAGGGATTTCTTATAGATCCGGAATCTTCTGACTTAGATAACACTTCGTATTTAAATGCTCAGAATGGGAATGCGTTTGATCAGGAATACCGTTATACCAGCTTTGGAAATAACAGCAAATTTGTAATTAACGGGGCTGCGCAATTCGGTGAAAAATTTTATGCAGGAGCAAACATTAATATACACACCTTTAATTTTACCAGAAACACCTTGCTTTTCGAAGACAATACCCAAAATGCTAATGCTGTAAATAGTTTAGACTTTGAGAATGAATACAGAGCATTTGGGTCCGGAGTATCCTTTCAGGTTGGTGGAATTTATAAAGCCTCACAAAGTTTGAGATTAGGTCTTACCTTAGACAGTCCTACTTACTATACTATCAGCGAAGAAACTGAACAATATCTTCGCACCGACGGAGAAAATGGTGAAGTGATAATTAATCCTAACATCATTAATATCTATCAGGATTATGAGTTCCAAACACCCGCAAAAGCTTCTGGAAGCGTCGCTTATGTTTTTGGGGCAGGTGGCTTTATCAGCTTTGATTACTCCTACCAGGATTATGGAAGCATCAAATTTAAACCGGAAAATGATGTGTTTTTTCAAGATTTAAATACAGATATCAGCAATAGCCTAAAAGGTGTTTCAACCTATAGACTGGGAGGTGAGTTTTTAGCAGGAAGCTGGAGTTTCAGAGGAGGTTACCGTTTTCAGGAAAGCCCTTACGTTAATGAAAACACTATAGGCGATCTTAACGGTTATTCTTTAGGTCTGGGTTACTCATTCGGCAACGCCCGTATCGATGTAGCTTATGACTGGGCTCAACAAGAACGAAACCCTGCGTTATATGATGGCGCTTTTACAAACACCGCCTTTATAGACAACATAAATACCAGCTTAGTCGCGACGCTATCTTTCAAATTATAAAATAAAATTGCAATTTCTTCTGAAGCCTTAATACCCCAGGTATTAAGGCTTTTTCTATAATTCGATACCCAAATGCTAACCGCTTATTAAGCTGTTTAAATTGTTAATTATATTATCTTTGCAAGCCCTTAGCGCAATCTGCGACTAATTTGCTCTATGACTATGAATATTGATAACGAAGAATTGAAAGCTTTAGATGAGATAGGTGAAAACCACCTTAGTAACTCAGCACAGACTCCTTTGCGCGCTGATGCATTTAAACTTACGGATGCCGAGAAAATTGAACTCATTCGGGAAGACGTTAACCACATTATGCAAACTTTAGGACTCGATCTTACAGACGATAGCCTAAAAGGAACCCCAAACCGGGTTGCAAAAATGTTTGTAAATGAGATTTTTGGGGGATTGAGTCCTGCCCGAAAGCCAAAAGCATCCACCTTTAAGAATAACTACAAGTATGGAGAGATGCTGGTAGAAAAGAATATAACGGTATATTCTACCTGCGAGCATCATTTACTGCCCATCGTAGGTCGCGCGCACGTCGCTTATATCTCTAACGGAACTGTTGTGGGACTCTCTAAAATGAACCGAATTGTAGATTATTATGCGAAAAGACCACAGGTTCAGGAGCGTTTGAACATGCAAATCGTTCAGGAGCTGCAGGAAGCCCTGGGGACCCAGGATGTTGCCTGTGTAATCGATGCCAAGCACCTTTGCGTAAACAGCCGTGGAATACGCGATATTGAAAGCAGCACGGTAACCAGTGAATTTGGCGGTAAATTCAAAGAAGAAGCGGTTCGTCGTGAGTTTTTAGACTATATAAAACTCGAGACACCCTTTTAAAAAGCATCGCATCTCTCTAAATTTAAGCTATGACGGCCCTACATCAGGAACAACCTATTCATCTTTATAATTCCCTAAGCGGAAAAAAGGAATTGTTTAAACCCTTACTTGAAGGAAATGTTGGGATGTACGTTTGCGGGCCTACCGTTTACAGCAATGTGCACTTAGGCAATGTGCGTACGTTTATGTCATTTGACATGATTTTCAGGTACCTGAAACACCTGGGCTATAAAGTTCGATACGTACGCAACATCACCGATGCCGGACACCTTACCGATGATGCAGATGAGGGTGAAGATAAAATTGCTAAAAAAGCCCGTCTGGAGCAGATTGAACCCATGGAAGTGGTGCAGCAATACACTATTGACTTTCACAACATACTTCAAAAATTCAATTGTCTACCTCCCAGCATCGAGCCTACAGCCACAGGCCACATTATTGAGCAGATTGAAATTATTAAGGAAATCCTTGACAATGGCTATGCTTATATTGAAAACGGTTCCGTGTATTTTGACGTAATCCGGTTTAATGAAACCCACGAATACGGGAAATTAAGTGGCAGGCAGCTGGAAGACATGATCGCCAATACCCGCGAACTTACTGCACAAAGCGAAAAGAAAAATGCTCAGGATTTTGCACTTTGGAAAAAAGCCGAACCGCAACACATTATGCGATGGCCTTCTCCCTGGGGCGATGGTTTCCCCGGTTGGCACCTGGAATGTACCGCTATGAGTACTAAATATTTGGGAGAGCAATTCGATATTCACGGCGGTGGAATGGATTTGAAATTCCCCCACCACGAATGCGAAATCGCTCAGTCTGAAGCCTCAAACGGAAAGAATCCTGTGAACTACTGGCTGCACGCCAATATGCTTACCCTTAATGGCAAAAAAATGTCAAAAAGCGATGGCAATAACATTTTTCCGGCGCAAATATTTACCGGTGACAGTCCATTTTTGACCAAAGGTTTCTCACCTGCTGTTGCTCGCTTTTTTGTGATGCAGGCGCATTATCGCAGCGTTCTGGATTTTAGTAACGAAGCTCTTTTGGCCAGCGAGAAAGGTTTTAACCGTTTGATGGAAGCTGTAGGTTTACTGGATTCGTTAAAGGCATCCACTAGCAGCAGTATTGATATCTCAAGTTGGAAACAGACCTGTTACGATGCGATGAATGATGATTTTAACTCCCCCATTCTCATCGCACAACTGTTTGAAGCCGTAAAATATATACACCAAATCAAAGATGGAAATGCTAAAATTTCTGAAACAGATCTAAATGATTTTAAGCAAAGTATTCGTGCTTTCGTATTTGATATTCTGGGGCTTGAAGATGTAACTGCCGCAGCCGAAGCAAACACCGATAAGCTTAATGGCGCATTAGAATTACTCATTCAGCTGCGTAAAGAAGCCCGTGCCAATAAAGATTTTGCGACCAGTGATCAGATACGCGACGAACTTTTAAAGCTGGGAATTCAGCTTAAAGATGGCAGAGAAGGCACAACCTTTACCATTTCGGGCTAATTCAACTCCGGGAATCGTGAAGAAAGTATTTCAATCTCTTTTAATTGTTTCTATTCGACTGTACCAGCGATTGCTTTCTCCACTTTTACCCCCGTCTTGTCGCTATACACCTACCTGTTCCCACTATAGTGTTGAAGCCATACAAAAGCACGGGCCTTTTAAAGGTCTTTGGCTCGCCATAAAGCGTATTGCAAGGTGTAATCCCTGGGGCGGATCTGGTTACGATCCTGTTCCGCCGGTAACCAAAAATCAAAACCCATAAAAAGTTTAATTTAGCCTTAGAAGCTTTGACGCTTTGCTATATTTACAGCCCTAATTACAATCAGCTATGCTTGCTTTAAAAATGACCTGGAATCCATCAACCGGTTTAGACCTTGGTTTTTTCACCATACACTATTACAGTTTAATGTTTGTAATTGCCTTCTCCCTGGGCTGGTACATCATGAAAAAAGTGTATAAAAAAGAAGGAGTAGCAGAAGAAAAACTGGATCCTTTATTTATTTATTCGGTTTTGGCAATTCTTATTGGTGCCCGTTTGGGACATGTATTTTTCTATCAAACCGAACTCCTCTGGGAAGATCCGCTTTCTGTATTTCTGCCTTTTAGATTTGTCCCGGAAATTGAATACACCGGCTTTCAGGGACTGGCCAGTCACGGGGCAGCCATTGGGATGATCATCGCGATGTATTTATACAATAAAAAAGTGCTGAAAAAAAGTGTTCTTTGGCTGTTGGATCGTATTATTCTCCCCGTATCACTCGGTGCTATTTTTGTACGAATTGGTAATTTCTTCAACTCTGAAATGGTGGGTAAAGTAACCGATTCTAATCTGGGAATCAAGTTTGTTCAGGATCAATACAACAAATACGAAGTGCAGCGCCTAACCGGAATTCCCGATGAACATAAGGCATACCGGGCGCTCACAGATGATCCTCAGTTTGCAAATTATATTGCAGAAATCCCTTACCGTTTTCCGGGCCAACTAATGGAAGCCACCGGTTACATAATTGTATTTCTAATCTTAATACTTACCTACTATAAAACCGGCCTGCGTAAAAAGGAAGGCTTTCTATTTGGCCTGTTCCTGATATTACTGTGGAGTGTTCGTTTTGTCGTAGAGTTTTTCAAGCGCGCACAGGTAGAAGGTCGCGAAAACTGGATTTTTGGATTTAATACCGGTCAAATACTAAGCATTCCTTTCATATTACTAGGTATTTTCTTTGTAGTGAGAGCTTTAAATCAAAAACAACAACCTGTTTACCCAAAAAAATAAAATTATGCGTTACGCCCTGCTTTTAGTTTTAGCCCTTACACTTTTCGTGAGTTGTAAAGATCAAAACAACCAAAATAAGGACGAATTAAAACAGGAAAAAATCGCCTTTACTCCCGAAGGCAATTTGCAAATCTTCAGAAAAGATAGCGCGTTGGTTTCTTTAGCCATTGAGCTTGCCGAAACAGCCTATGAGACCGAAACAGGCCTGATGTATAGAGAGTCTATGAATGCAGATGAGGGAATGCTTTTTATTTTTGAAGATGAACAACCCCATAACTTTTATATGAAAAACACCTATATTCCGCTCGACTTGTTTTTCATCACCAAAGATCAAAAAATCGCAACAATCATTAAAAATGCAAAACCGCTTGACGAAAGCAGCCTGCCTTCAGAAGTACCTGTTCAATATGTTTTAGAAGTCAATGCGGGTGCTGCTGCACTATGGAATATCAAAGAAGGCGATTCTATCAGTTGGAAAAGGAATTAAATATTCCTTAGGTCGTAAACTTCATACTAATGAACTACCAAAAGATCCTTGAGGAAATTGTAACAGAAACTGCAGCCTTAAAAAACACAGGAAAAGTTGCTACCTATATTCCGGAATTGGGTAAAGTGGATGCTTCCAAATTTGGAATGTTTCTGCAATGCACAGATGGT
>CAYNMH010000007.1:8937-32156 GCA_964398145.1 uncultured Flavimarina sp.
ATTCTTTTAAGTGAACTCAGTGATCCCAAGGAAGATTTTCTTCAGTTTGTGCGGGATGCAGCGGGTGATCAAAGCATTGATTATGATGAAAAAGTTGCCGCATCAGAAATGAAACATAAGTTTCGGAACGCCTCCCTAACTCATCTGATGAAAGATTTTGGAAACATAACTCATGAAGTTGATGATGTACTCGATTTTTATTTTCACCAATGCTCTATAGCTATGAGCTGCCGCCAGCTCGCAAAAGCTTTTACCATCTTTTTAAATTATGGTAAATACGATTTGAGCAAAGAGGCTGCAATTCTTAACCCGATTCTTGCCAAGCGCATCAATGCTTTGATGATTACCTGCGGTTTTTATGACGAATCAGGTGAGTTTGCATTCAGTATCGGTTTACCGGGAAAAAGTGGCGTAGGAGGCGGCATCGTAGCAGTATATCCCAGACATTACAGTGTGGCGGTCTGGAGCCCGCCGCTTAATAGTAAAGGCAATTCGGAGCGGGGAATGAAAGCTTTGGAATTGCTTACCACCAAAACCGAACAATCCGTTTTCTAAAAACGTTCATTTCAAAACAAAAAACCCGATAGCCAAAAACTATCGGGTTTTTTTATCTGAACAACAAGAGTCGGAAAGCTTAAGCTACCGGCTCCTCTTCTTTTTGTTTTTCAGGCTTTAATGCCTTCTTTTGAATCGTATCAAACATTACCGGCGTTGCGATAAAGATCGAAGAATAGGTACCTACTACCACACCCACAATCAATGCAAACATAAAGCCCATAATACTTGCCCCACCAAAGATGAAGATGGCAAGTAGAACAATTAAGGTGGTCATCGAGGTGTTTAAAGTACGGCTAATAGTACTGTTAATTGCCTGATTGATAATCACACCCATTTTACGGGATTCACCATATTCTTTCATAAACTCCCGAATACGGTCAAACACAACCACGGTATCGTTAAGCGAATAACCAATTACGGTAAGGATCGCTGCGATAAACGACTGGTCGATTTCCATATTAAAAGGCATAAACTGATAAGTCAATGAGAAAATACCCAATACAATTAAAACGTCGTGGAATACAGCAGCAACAGCACCCAGAGAGAATTGCCATCTTCTGAAGCGCAGCAGAATGTAAAGGAATACGATTACCAATGATCCTAAAACAGCCCATAGCGAATCTTTCTTAATATCATCTGCTATTGTGGGTCCAACCTTGTTATATTCTAAAAGACCTACTTTCGTCTCGCTTGAACCACCTTTTACGAATTGTTCAAAAGTTAAATCTGCTGGTAAATACGATTGTAAAGCGGTGTATAATTTTTGCTGAATATCATCATCTACTTCAGAAGCTTCTTCATCAATACGATACTTGGTTGTAATCTTAAGTTGATTTGCCTCACCGTATGTTTTAGCCTGAGCGCTTTCTAATTCAGCAATCAGCTTTTGCTCAGCTTCTGTAGCATTAACAGGTTGCTCAAAACGAACGGTATAGTTACGACCTCCAACGAAATCAACCCCTTGATCTAATTTATTCGTGAAAAGTGAAATGATGCTTATAACAATTAAAGCCCCGCTTATCATATAAGCAATTTTGCGCTTAGATAAGAAGTCTCTATTGAAGTTCGCAAATAAATTACGGGTCGCACCGGTACAGAATTCAAGAGATTTACCGTTTTTACCATAACCGTCAATAAACAGACGCGTAACGAAAATCGCAGTAAACAACGAAGTACCGATACCTATCATTAACGTAGTCGCAAAACCCTGAATAGGTCCTGTACCAAATAAGAACAGGATTAATGCGGTAAGGAAAGTGGTGATATTGGCGTCAAGAATAGATGACAACGCATTGTTAAAACCATCTTTAATCGCATCTTTCTGCGATTTACCCTTAGCCAACTCTTCTTTAATACGTTCAAAAATAAGCACGTTTGCATCAACAGACATACCTATAGTTAATACAATACCGGCAATACCAGGTAGTGTTAACACAGCACCAAGACCGGCAAGAATACCAAAAATAAATAGAATGTTTACTACCAAAGCAACATCGGCAAATGCACCGGCTTTACCATAGTAGAATACCATCCATACCAATACTAAAAGCAGTGCAATCACAAATGACATTAAACCGCTGTTGATCGCTTCCTGACCTAAAGAAGGTCCCACAACATCATACGAAATGATTTTTGCAGAAGCGGGAAGTTTACCCGCTTTCAACACGTTAGCAAGATCCTGAGCTTCAGTCACGGTAAAGCTACCTGAAATCTCAGTACCACCCCCTTTTATTTCCTGTTTTGCCGTAGCGGCAGAATAAACCGTTCCATCCAGAACAATAGCGATAGCGCTACCATCTGCTGCAACTTCTCCGGTTAGTTTTGCCCATTGGCTGGGTCCTTGTCCCTCAAAATCGATACCCACAGAAGGCTTACCCATTTGAGTATATTGCTGGCGCGAATCCTGAACCACATCACCATCCATTGCAGGATTACCCGCACGATCAGACTGCAGTGCATATAAAGCAACTACATCACTATCCTCTTCCGCAGTACCCCAACGAAATTTAGCATAACGCAGACTTTGAGGACGCTCACGCACAACTTCCGGCTTAGAAAGATAACTATTAATAGTGGCTGTATCTTTTATCTGGGCATAACCTATAACAGGAGCCTGACCGTATTGCTGTATTACCGGATTGAAGCTGAAACGCTCAAACAACGGATTATTTTGGGTAGCCGGAGAGATCGAATCTTCTTCACTTGCCAGTAACTCTTCAATAGAGTCATCTGTTGTCTCAGTAGAATCTGTTGCAGTTACTTCCTCTTCCACCTCATCAGCAGGAGTTACGAGATCCTGTAGAATTGTATTCACCTGAATAAGGTAAGGCGCTGCTTCTGCAGCAAATACGGTTTTATAAAATTCAAGTTGCGCTGTACTTTCCAGCTGAAAACGAACACGCTCAATATCTGTAGCTCCAGGAAGCTCAATAAGAATACGCGACTGATTGTCCAGACGCTGAATATTTGGCTGAGTAACACCAAATTTATCAATACGATTACGCAATACTTCAAAGGCAGATTTAATAGACTCTTCCACTTCTCTGCGAATGACGCTTTTCACCTGGTCATTGCTCATTCCCAGCTTCACCTTGTCACCCAGTGTCGTATTCACAAAAATATCTGGAGATGCTAATTTGTTATCCCCCGGAATAGCTTCAAATGCATCAAAAAAATCGTCTAAGAATGGATTCTGACTATTTTTCTGCGTCTCTGCTGCCTGATCTAATGCCTGATTGAAAGCAGGGTCTGTAGAATTATTACTCAAACCTTTAAGAATATCTGCCACAGAAATTTCTAGGATGGCATTCATACCCCCTTTAAGGTCAAGACCTTTGTTAAGCTCTTTTTCTTTTGCATCGTTGTAGGTAATACCCAAAGCAATAGGATCATTACCTACGGAATCCAAATACTGACGGGCCACTTCTCCCCTTCTATCCACATAATTCTCTGTAGAAGCAGGTACTTTTTGCTCAGCAAAAACAGCTGCTTTCTCTTCAGCCTGATTGGTAAAATAGGTGAATGAAAGTTGGTATAAACTCACCAACCCAAATAAAATCGCAAATACTCTAATGAGTCCTTTATTTTGCATTACGTATACTATTTATTGATTCTTCCCGAACATTTTTCGGGCGATTTTATAAAACGTGCAAATATAGGGTTTCAAGGTAGAAATGCCAATAAATATCTTTTTGATTTCTTTAACCTTTTAAGATGCTAAATATCAGACAAATAGAAGTTAACAGAACATTTTTTATCCGCTCCTATTTATTTTAGAATGGCTCTTCAGAATTCAATTCCAAACCATGAAATTCTACCGGATTGATCTAAAACCTCAGCCTTGATCCGGCAGCACTAAACCTTTAAAAATCCTGACTTCACACCAGAAACCTGGAGTTACGTCGCTCATTTTCAGCCTCCAAAATTTTATACGACTAACAATAGATTATTCTACTTTTTTGTCAACTTTTTACTGTTGATAATTTTTCAAATTAATGATTATTAGTTATTTACAATTTATTTTTGATAACTTTTCATTTCAAACCCCACAACCACTTTGTAAAAATATGTACCTTCACAATTGAAATCAGTGTTATAACTCCCAAATAAATCATCTTAATATGTCTACACAAACTGCTGCTGTTGCCAAAACGTACACTCAGGATGAAGCTTTTAAAGCTTCACTCAACTACTTTAAAGGTGACGATCTTGCAGCGCGGGTCTGGGTCAATAAATACGCTCTTAAAGATTCTGAGGGTAATTTATATGAGAAAACGCCCGATGATATGCACCGCCGTATTGCCGCAGAAATTGCAAGAATTGAATCCCGCTACCCCAATCCTATGACCGAGGAAGAAGTTTTTGATTTGATCAAAGACTTTAAATACATCGTCCCCCAGGGAAGTCCAATGGCCGGTATAGGAAATCGCTTTCAGGTAGGTTCTTTATCCAACTGTTTTGTAATAGGAAACACCGGTAACTCGGATTCGTACGGCGGCATTATGAAGATTGACCAGGAACAGGTGCAATTGATGAAGCGTCGTGGAGGCGTAGGTCATGATCTTTCACACATTCGCCCCAAAGGTTCTCCGGTTAAAAACTCCGCGTTAACCTCAACCGGCCTGGTTCCTTTTATGGAGCGGTACTCAAACAGCACCCGCGAAGTGGCTCAGGATGGGCGCAGAGGCGCTTTGATGCTTTCAGTATCTATCAATCACCCGGATGCTGAAGACTTTATAGATGCCAAAATGGAACATGGCAAAGTTACCGGCGCTAATGTTTCGGTGCGCATTGATGATGGATTTATGCAGGCTGTTAAAAACAAAAAAAACTACACTCAGAAGTATCCTATATTCAGCCCCAACCCTATTAATCAAAAAGAGATTGAGGCCGAAAAACTTTGGAAAAAAATCGTTCACAACGCCTGGAAATCCGCAGAACCCGGTATTCTTTTTTGGGATACCATCGCCCGCGAGTCAGTCCCCGATTGCTATGCCGATTTGGGTTACCAAACCGTCTCTACAAACCCTTGTGGCGAGATTCCTCTTTGTCCTTATGATTCCTGCCGCCTGCTCGCGATTAATTTGTTCTCGTATGTAGAAAACCCTTTTACCGATAAAGCTTCGTTCAATTTTGATTTATTTAAAAAACACATCGCCCGCGCTCAGCGTATAATGGATGATATCATAGATCTGGAACTCGAAAAAGTAGATGCTATTCTGGCAAAAATTGACGCAGATCCGGAGACCGAAGAAGTGAAGCAGGTAGAGCGCAACTTGTGGCTTAATATTCGTAAAAAAGCCGAAGAAGGTCGCCGTACCGGAATTGGCATCACGGCCGAAGGAGATATGCTGGCCGCATTAGGCATAAAATATGGAAGTGAAAAAGGTATTGACTTCTCCGTAGAAATCCATAAAACAATTGCTGTTGAAGCCTATCGCGCTTCGGTTTATGCAGCTAAAGAGCGTGGCGCTTTTCCTATTTTTGATTCGGAGCGTGAGAAGGATAATCCGTTCATTCAACGTCTGAAAAAAGCCGATGAGAAATTATACTACGATATGCTTGAGTACGGCCGTAGAAATATTGCTCTTCTTACCATTGCCCCCACCGGCACAACCAGCTTGATGACGCAGACCACTTCAGGCATAGAGCCGGTATTTTTACCGGTTTATAAGCGTCGCCGTAAAGTAAACCCCAATGACAAAGAAGCTCGTGTTGATTTTGTTGACGAGGTAGGTGACAGCTGGGAAGAATATGTGGTGTTTCACCATCGCTTTAAAGAGTGGATGCAGGCAAATAACATCGCTACCGATAAGAATTACAGTCAGGAAGAATTGAATGCTATCGTAGCCAAATCCCCTTATTTTGAAGCCACTTCCAATGATGTAGACTGGCTCAACAAAGTACGCATGCAGGGTGCAGTTCAGAAATGGGTGGACCACAGCATCAGCGTTACAATCAATCTACCCAATGATGTGGATGAAGAACTGGTAGGCAATTTGTATCTGGAAGCCTGGCAGGCCGGTTGTAAAGGGGTTACCGTTTACCGCGACGGTTCCCGCTCTGGTGTGCTTATTTCTAATGATGAAAAGAAAGAGGAAGAAGACGCAGATACCCTTACACCGTTTCCTACGAAAAGACCTCAGGTTTTAGAGGCTGATATTGTTCGTTTTCAGAATAACAAAGAGAAATGGATTGCTTTTATAGGTCTTATTGGCGGAAAGCCTTATGAAATCTTCACCGGTATAGCCGATGATGAAGACGGAATTTTAATCCCGCGCTGGGTTGAAGATGGCCTGATTATTAAAAACCGAAACGAAGACGGAAGCTCGCGTTACGATTTCCAATATAAAAACAAAAGAGGTTATAAAACCACAATTGAAGGACTCTCGCATAAGTTTGACCCGGAATATTGGAACTATGCAAAGCTGATCTCGACCACGCTTCGTTACGGAATGCCCATTGAAAAGGCTGTAGAACTAACCAACAGCCTACAGCTCGACAGTGCATCAATCAACACCTGGAAAAATGGCGTTGCGCGTGCGCTTAAGCGTTATGTTGCAGATGGAACCGAAGCCCGCAAGCAAAAATGCGACAACTGCAATTCCTCACAATTGATCTATCAGGAAGGTTGTCTTACCTGCAAAGATTGCGGTTCCTCTAAATGTGGATAAACTGAAAGAGGATTCCATAAAAAATGCCGCTCAGTGAGCGGCATTTTTTATGCATCGAAAACTTAAGGCTTATACCTCAAGCAAACCGTTTGTTTTACGTACAGCTTCAGCGCTTTCCTGCATTTTTGCTTTTTCAGCATCATCAAGATCTACAGGAACAATACGCTCTATCCCGTCTTTACCAAGAATGACAGGAACACCTATGCAAATATCATCAAGATCATACTCTCCCTCCAGCAAAGCTGAACAGGGGAACATTTTCTTTTGATCACAGGCAATTGCCTGTACTAAACCAGATACAGCAGCTCCCGGAGCATACCAGGCCGAAGTACCTAAAAGTTTGGTGAGGGTTGCACCTCCTACTTTAGTATCTTCCATTACCTGCTCTAAACGTTCTTCTGCAAGAAAAGCATAAGCAGGCACGCTGTTACGGGTAGCTAAGCGCGTAAGCGGAATCATACCGGTATCACTGTGACCGCCAATTACCATTCCGTCTACATCTGAAATAGGACATTCTAAAGCTTCTGCTAGACGGTATTTAAAACGGGCGCTATCAAGAGCACCGCCCATACCAATGATTTTATTTTTAGGAAGACCTGTGGTTTTGTGCACCAAATAAGTCATTGTATCCATCGGATTGCTCACTACAATAATGGTTACATCTGGAGAATGCTTGATTAAATTTCCGGCAACATCTTTTACGATACCTGCGTTAATACCTATCAATTCTTCCCGGGTCATACCCGGCTTACGCGGAATACCACTTGTAATGACAGCAATATCGCTTCCTGCGGTTTTAGAATAATCTCCGGTGGTTCCGGTGATACGGGTATCAAATCCGTTTAATGAAGCGGTTTGCATTAAGTCCATTGCTTTTCCTTCTGCAAAACCTTCTTTGATATCAACAAGAACAACATCTGAAGCAAAATTCTTCATCGCGATATATTCGGCACAACTTGCACCTACAGCTCCTGCTCCTACTACGGTAACTTTCATGGGTATGTATTTTTTATATTAATTAGTTATAAATCACGATACCGAATGCGGTATCGATTGCGGCCTTAAAAATACGACTTCATTTAATCTTTACAGACTCCTGGCACCTAAAATTAGGTTATGATTTTAAGACAGCTAATTCTGCAAAAAACAAAAAACCGCTCCTGATCTTTAACGAAACAAAAGCGGTAATCCAATACGTTAAAACCAGATTTTATCTGAAGCTGAAAGCAATTCCTGCGCTCAGATTACTGTATTCCTGAACCGTATAATCTGCAAATATCTTGAAAAACGCCAGGTTTAAACGCGCTCCCAAAGATGCGCGGACGCTTGATGGATTATAGGAAAGAGCAATAGGATTTACTATCTCTCCCGGTTGGCCATTATCATAGGTAAATTGATACGTTCCTAAAACATTTATTTCAGATTTTCCCCCGGTGTATCCCAGACCTCCGTAAACGGTGACAAATGGGAAATCTAATGAAGCTACACCCTGTACAGTATAGGAATTCAACTTGAACTCCGCTGCCTGATTACTACCTTCTAAATCAGAATTCGCCTGAATATCATAATCTACACTCATATTAGTAAAAGCCCCTAAAACAGCAATATTCAAAGGCAGTTTGTCAAGCGGACCGAAGTACTGCAAAATATCGTGTTTAAACCCGGCACCAAAAAGATTTCCTTTAACATCGTCACTTCCCACCTCCGGCACAAAACGCACCATGATATCTGTTCCTTTAAACACCCCTAAACTGGCCTGAATAGCCGGTGCAGGCACAGCGCTTAAAGGCAAATCATCTTTAACACCTTCAGGCATTGTAAAGGTAACATCACCTTCACTGGTGTCAAAAGTTAGTTCTGCAGGAGTAGCATTACCGGCGACAGTGGGTGTAATATCTGAACTTTTACTAATTAATTCATTTTGAAAAGTCAAACCGCTTAGTGCGAAAACCTCTTTTTCCGAAGGAACAAGCGCACCATTAACTCCAATGGTAATGTCAAACCCCAAGGGCTTGTGTGTTTTTGCAGTATGGTACCATCCGCCGGACATGCTGTAAACCAGTCCTTCCATTGCAGGAGCGATATAGGCGCCCATTAAGGTATTTGCATCGGCCGCTCCGGCTTTTACGATTGCCTCAAAGCCATCGTCTTCCTGAGCAAATAAGCCGGTCGTACCTAGTGTCAATAATCCAAACAGTAGTGTTTTTTTCATTTTTTGATTGATTTGGTTAAGTATTAGTGAGGTTATACATCAACCAAAAATACTAAAAGCTCTTAAAGACCAAAGGTTTAAAATCAAAAAAGCCCGACTTTTTACAATCGGGCTTAAATTTTAGGATCGAAATAGATTACACATCAATATTGGCATAAATCGCATTTTTCTCAATAAACTCGCGACGTGGCGGCACCTCATCTCCCATTAACATGGAGAAAATACGGTCAGCTTCAGTACCATTGTCAATGGTGACCTGACGCAGGGTTCTAAACTCCGGATTCATCGTGGTATCCCACAACTGCTCGGCATTCATCTCCCCAAGACCTTTATAGCGCTGTACAGAAGCACTGCCTCCCATCTCTTCGTTATACTGATCGCGCTCTTTGTCGCTCCAGGCATAACGTGTCTTTTTACCTTTCTTCAGTAAATAAAGCGGTGGTGTGGCGATATAAACGTGCCCACCTTCCACAAGTTCGCGCATATAGCGAAAGAAAAAAGTCAAGATCAAAGTAGCAATGTGACTTCCGTCAACATCGGCATCACACATAATCACAATTTTGTGATAACGCAGTTTGGACAGATTAAGTTCTTTACTGTCTTCTTCCGTACCTATAGTTACACCTAATGCTGTAAAAATGTTTTTGATTTCTTCATTTTCAAAAACCTTATGTTGCATCGCCTTTTCAACATTCAGGATTTTTCCGCGAAGCGGAAGAATTGCCTGGAAGTTTCGATCGCGTCCCATTTTTGCAGTACCACCTGCCGAGTCACCCTCCACGAGAAACACTTCGCACGCAAGTGGGTCTGTCTCGGAGCAATCTGCCAGTTTCCCGGGCAGACCACCAATACTCATAACGGTTTTACGCTGCACCATCTCACGGGCTTTCTTAGCCGCGTGACGCGCCTGTGCCGCAAGTATTACTTTCTGTACAATGGTTTTAGCATCATCAGGATGTTCTTCCAGATAGATTTCAACCATTTCAGAAACGGCCTGCGATACCGCTGAAGTCACTTCGCGGTTTCCTAGTTTGGTTTTGGTCTGACCTTCAAACTGAGGCTCAGCCACTTTAACCGAAATGATTGCCGTAAGCCCCTCTCTAAAGTCATCACCGGCAATTTCAAACTTCAGTTTGTCAAGCATTCCGGAAGCATCTGCATATTTTTTTAGCGAAGTGGTCAAACCTCTTCTAAAACCGGCCAGGTGAGTTCCCCCTTCGTGCGTATTGATATTATTTACATAAGAATGTAAATTTTCAGCATAACTGTCGTTATAAATCATCGCAACCTCAACCGGAATATCATTTTTTTCACCTTCCATGGAGATCACGTCGCCAATGATAGGCTGACGATTCCCATCCAGAAAACGAACAAATTCCTTAAGTCCCTCTTCAGAATGAAAGGTTTCCGACACAAATTCCCCTTTATCATCCTGGTGACGCTTGTCTATAAGAGTAATTCGAATTCCTTTATTGAGGTAAGCGAGCTCGCGCATACGACTCGCCAGAGTGTCGTAATTAAATTCGGTAGTTAATTGAAAAATAGTAGCATCAGGCAAAAAAGTAACCTCGGTACCACGGTCTGTAGTATCACCAATCGCTTTAACCGGATACATAGCCTTACCTTTCTCATACTCCTGTTCCCAGATTTTACCGTCGCGGTAAACCGTTGCTTTGAGATGGTCTGAAAGGGCGTTAACACAACTCACACCAACCCCGTGCAAACCTCCGGAAACCTTGTAAGAATCTTTATCAAATTTTCCCCCGGCACCAATTTTGGTCATAACCACCTGCAGGGCAGAAACACCTTCTTTTTTATGTAAATCGACCGGAATACCACGACCGTTATCTTTTACGGAAATGGAATTATTCTCATTGATAATTACTTTTATGGTATCACAATGGCCGGCCATCGCCTCATCGATAGAGTTATCTACAACCTCGTAAACCAGGTGGTGCAGTCCACGTACACCCACATCTCCTATATACATAGATGGGCGCATACGCACGTGTTCCATCCCTTCCAGCGCCTGAATACTGTCTGCAGAATACTGCTTCTTATTGGCTTCTTCGCTCATATATTTTTATTAGGTTAAATTGTTCTGTTTTTTCTTAAAGCGGAATTTTATTGCTTTCAATCAAAAAGATGCTTTAAACACGATTAAAAAACGCTCTGGTGACGTGTTTTTTGATAGCAAACAAATATAAAAAAAGGCATCCCTATTAAGGGGCAAAAGCCGGGCCAAAGCTTTTAAGTTATCAACAAATTGTGAAAAAACAAGTTCGAATTTATAGACGATTAAATCTTCAACTCCTAAACACAAAAAAGCGCTCCCGTTTTACCGGAAGCGCTTTTAATTGGCGGTTGTTTTATGAAATCAGAATTAGGCCAATTCTTTCTTTTTGCCGTATGCATCTGTATGCACATTAGCTACCGCCCGTCCTGAAGGATCATTCATGTTTTTAAATGCCTCGTCCCATTCCAGAGCAATTTTGGTGCTGCAAGCTACAGAAGCTTCCTGAGGAACGCTTTTTGCCGCAGCATCACTAGGGAAATGCTCTGCAAAAATGCTTCGGTAATAGTACTCTTCTTTATTTGTAGGGGTTTGAATAGGAAATTTGTATTTCGCGTTAGCCAGTTGCTCATCGCTTATTTTTTCATTCACCATTTCTTTTAAGGTGTCAATCCAGCTGTAACCTACCCCATCAGAAAATTGTTCTTTTTGTCTCCAGGCCACGCTTTCAGGAAGATAAGATTCGAAGGCCTTACGCAGCACCCATTTTTCCATACGCTCTCCGTTGATCATCTTATCCTGCGGGTTGATCCGCATCGCGACATCCATAAATTCTTTATCTAGAAATGGCACACGCCCTTCAATACCCCAGGCAGCAAGTGACTTGTTTGCCCGTAAACAATCATACATATGCAGTTTGCTTAATTTACGCACGGTTTCTTCGTGAAATTCATGAGCGTTTGGAGCTTTATGGAAATAGAGATATCCTCCAAAAACCTCATCAGCACCCTCACCAGAAAGTACCATTTTCACCCCCATCGACTTGATCACACGAGCCATAAGGTACATAGGGGTCGAAGCACGAATAGTAGTGATATCGTAGGTTTCCAGATTATAAATCACATCGCGAATAGCATCAAGACCTTCCTGGATTGTAAATTTGATCTCGTGGTGTACGGTTCCTATATGATCAGCTACCTTTTGAGCCGCAGCAAGATCTGGTGAACCTTCTAGCCCTACAGAAAATGAATGCAGTCGTGGCCACCATGCCGCATCCTGATCGTCGCTTTCGATGCGCTTATCGGCATATTTTTTAGCTACTGCAGAAGTGATGGAAGAATCCAGACCACCGGAAAGTAACACACCATAAGGAACATCAGACATGAGCTGGCGATGCACAGCTGCTTCTAAAGCCTCCTTAAGTTTTTGAATGTTGGTTTCGTTTTCTTTAACGGCCTCATACTCCATCCAGTCGCGCTCATACCATCTTTTCAATTCGCCTTCTGCGCTGTGTAAATAATGCCCGGGAGGGAATAATTCAATTTTGGTGCAGGTCCCTTCTAAAGCTTTCAATTCTGAAGCGACATAAAAGGTTCCGTTTTGATCCCAGCCCATATATAGCGGAATGATTCCCATATGATCGCGCGCAACAAAATATTCATCTTTCGCAGCATCATAAAGTGAAAATGCAAAAATCCCATTCAATCTATCTAAAAAGGCAGGGCCTTCTTCCTGATATAAGGCCAAAATAACTTCACAATCTGATTGGGTCTGAAAATCATATTGTCCCTTTAATTGCTTGCGCAACTCTTTATGGTTATAAATCTCACCATTTGCGGCCAGGATTAATTTTCCATCAGGACTTAACAAAGGTTGTTTGCCCGAAGCCGGGTCCACTATAGACAGACGCTCGTGAGCTAAAATGGCTTTATCGTCGCTATAAACCCCATTCCAGTCCGGACCACGATGACGTATTTTTTTTGACATTTCTAAAAGCTGCGGTCTTAATATTTCTGCAGGCTGTTTCAATTCATAGGCACATACGATCCCACACATAATTGTAATTGTTTTAATTTGATGGTTCAAAGATGGCACTTACATATTAACTCGCAAACAAAAAATACGTTTATGATTACAATCATTAATTTTTAAACGTTTATTCTATTCAAATTGAAAGACAAAAATGCTATTTGACACTTTTAAAATTACAAACAGGATTTTAAGAGCATCTTAACTATATAGAAGTCTGACGTCATTGTACTTTTGCACAGAACTTGTTATCCACTTCTTAACGAAATAGAATGAACCACATACTTAAAATTTTAATAGTTGCCTTTTTACTAATGGGCATAAACTGTCAGGCGCAAAAATTTAGTGAGTTGGACAAAAGTCCGTTAGATATTGCGATGTTTCGCGGACAGGACAAAGCACCACGTGTACGTGTGATTTACAGCAGACCGCAAAAAAAAGGACGCGAGATTTTCGGAAAGCTTGAAAAATATGGTGAGGTATGGCGTACCGGTGCCAATGAGTCTACCGAAATTAAATTTTACCGTGATATGATGATGGGCGATACGATGGTTCCCGCAGGCACCTATACCTTGTTTACTGTACCTGGAAAAAATGAATGGACGGTGATCCTAAACAAAGACCTCGACACATGGGGGGCTTACGGCTATAAAAAAGAGCGTGACCTGGCTCGTTTTACCACACCTGCACGTAAAACAGCCGCTCCTATTGAGTCGTTTTCAATTTCTTTCCAACCTACCGAAGCTGGCTCGGATATGTTTCTAGGCTGGGACGAGACCTACATTCAGGTTCCTATTGAGGAAGTTGAAGAATAAACGCTTAATAAGACTTTGACCCATATTAGAAATCCCCTTCCGGAAGAAGGGGATTTTTTATGCTTTTTACGTTCAGACTGAAAGCTAATGACTAAGGGATATTCAAGTATTTGTGCGTCTGTAAACTTATCTTCCATTTAGGATTATTCATCACATAATCTACAATAAGCGGTGTCATTTTTTCCCGAACGCTCCATTCGGGTTGTAGATACAATTCGCAACCATCATTCACCTTTGCTGCGTGCTCTTCGGCAAAATCAAAATCCGATTTATTATAAACAATCACTTTCAGCTCATTCGCTTCCTGATAAATACGGGGTTTTGGAAGCATTCGTTTTTTGGGCGAAAGACAGATCCAATCCCAGCTTCCGGAAAGTTCATAAGCCCCTGAAGTTTCAATATGCACCTGCATCCCTTCCGCCTTCAAAAGACCTGTAAGATGCGTCATATCCCACATTAGCGGTTCTCCGCCGGTTACGACAATAGTCTTACTGTATTTTTTTGCATTTGCAACAATGGCAGCAGCTTCGGTAGGCGGGTGAATTGCCGCATCCCAGCTTTCTTTTACGTCACACCAATGACAGCCCACATCGCAACCACCCACGCGAATAAAATAAGCAGCAGTACCGGTGTGGTGTCCCTCTCCCTGAATGGTGTAAAATTCCTCCATCAATGGGAGCAATTCCCCTAAATCAACACGGCTTTCTAAGATCTCTTTTGTCATAGTGCACAAAGATACGGCGCATAAAATCTACTCCAAAACTTAGATTCTCCTATTTCACCACTTTGCAAATTCTAAATGAGGTAATTTTAAGGAGCTGCACCAGATAAGAATCTAATCCTTATTTTTAGACCAAAATCTAACCCATGGATCACGTTGAAGCTTTTAAAGCGCATATCCTGGAAGGCAATGCCTTTAAAGGAGCAGCAATCACAGTAGGAGCAGCAATGCTTAATGGGCAAACCATCACCGGCGCCCATGTTAAAATCCCGTTGAAAACGATGAACCGTCACGGCCTCATCGCCGGAGCAACAGGAACGGGCAAAACTAAAACCTTGCAGGTACTCGCTGAAAACCTTTCAGAAAATGGGGTTCCGGTGCTTCTTATGGATATAAAGGGGGATTTAAGCGGTATTGCCAAGGCGGGACCGGGGCATCCCAAAGTTGATGAGCGTCACGAAAAAATAGGTCTGCCCTACGAAGCCAAAGATTTTCCGGTAGAGCTTTTGACCCTTTCAGAACAAAACGGAGTACGGCTTCGGGCGACGGTGAGTGAATTTGGCCCTGTGCTTTTTTCCCGTATTCTGGATGCTACCGATGCGCAGGCGGGAATTATCGCAATCCTCTTCAAGTACTGTGATGATAAAAGTTTGCCCTTACTCGACCTTAACGACTTTAAAAAAGTGCTTCAGTATGCCACCGACGAAGGCAGTGACGAGATTCAGGAATTGTACGGCCGTATTTCAACTTCATCAGCGGGTTCTATACTGCGCAAAATTGTTCAGCTCGAGCAACAGGGAGCAGATCTTTTCTTCGGCGAAAAGTCTTTCGAAGTAAATGATCTTTTGCGTCTGGATAAAAACGGAAGAGGAAAAATCAACATCATACGTCTTACCGACATTCAGGACCGCCCGAAACTTTTTTCAACGTTTATGCTGAGTCTGCTGGCCGAAATTTACAGCACCTTCCCGGAACAGGGCGACAGCGATCAACCTGAACTGGTCATCTTTATTGATGAGGCACATTTGATTTTTCAGGAGGCATCAAAAGCCCTGCACAGTCAAATTGAAAGCATTGTCAAATTGATACGCTCTAAAGGCGTTGGCTTGTATTTTGTAACTCAAAATCCCACCGATGTTCCAGACGGAGTATTGAGTCAGCTGGGTTTAAAAATTCAGCATGCGTTGCGTGCCTTTACCGCTAAGGATCGCAAAGCCATCAAGCTCACTGCAGAAAATTACCCGATTTCGGAGTATTATGATACCACAGCAGTACTTACAGCTTTAGGAACCGGGGAAGCACTGGTATCGGCTCTCGATGAAAAAGGCCGCCCTACTCCTCTTGCAGCCACGATGATGCGCGCACCGATGTCAAGAATGGATATATTGAATCAGGCTGAACTAGATGAGGTAAACCGTAAATCCTCACTAATCCCTAAATACAATGATAGCATTGACCGGGAAAGCGCCTATGAGATACTTACCGCAAAAATTAAAAAAGCGGAAAGTGAGGAAGCCAAAGAAAAAGCCAAAGAACAACGTGCAACAGTGAAGCGCACAAGCAGTCGTTCTAGCAGCAATACCACCGAAAAAGCAATTATAAAAGTACTCACCAGCGCCACGGTAATACGGGGTGTGCTGGGGATTTTAAACAAAATGATAAAAAAATAATTATCTTGCCCTCTATGAAAAAAATCCTTTTTGCCGGCTTACTCGCCGGTCTACTCCTGACTTCGTGTTCTAAAGAAAACCCGTTTAAAGTTACAGCCACACAAGTGGGGCCACTTACCAAAGAAACCGCGGTAAGTGATCTGAAAACCGTTTTTGCAAATGACAGTGTTGTAGATCAAAATAGCGGCCTCAGTGAGGAACTGAACATCAATGCCATTGAAATTTATGAGAAAGGAGGAAAGCAGCTTTTGAGCCTTATGCCCGTTAAAGAGGGTGATCCAAAAACCATCAGAACAGTACAAATCTTTGATCCTCGATATACTACTGAAGCAGGCATTAACCTCAACTCAACTTTTAAAGATCTTACCGACGCCTATACCATCTCCAGGATAGAAACGCTCATAAGCAGCGTTGTGATTTTTGTAGATGACATCAACGCATATTTTACCATTGACCGAAAAGAGCTTCCGGGCGAATTGCGCTTTGATATGGAGGCCAAAGTAAGCCAGGCCGAAATACCTGACGCCGCGAAAATTAAATACTTTATGATAGGCTGGTAATTCTCAGAGCTTTTAGACTAAAATGGCAAACAATTATTTCTTTCAGAAAAAACCCTTTGTCGTGCCTACCGATGACGGGAAATTTATTGGTGAGCATTTTGGCAAAGCCAGTTCCGGTCAGAACGATATCAGCATTGCTCATATGATTGCGCCCGCCGGCTGGGGAGAACCTTTTCAAACTCCTGAATTTGACGAATATACCTTTGTTATAGAAGGTAAAAAACAATTTGAAATTGAGGGAGAAACAATCACTCTTCAGGCCGGTGAGTCTATTCAAATTCTGGCGGGAACGCGTGTGCGCTACAGCAATCCCTTTCATAAACCCTGCACGTATATATCCATTTGCAAACCGGCATTTGATTTTGAAAAAGTGCACCGGGAAGAATGAACCATACTATAGGTAAGTTGTTAATAATCTAACCTACAGAATTTTATAAATATGTATTAATTCTAGCTTAAAGGCTAGTTAATCTGTTTCTGCTGCTCGGGTCATTCTTTTACTTTTAGGGCGCAACCAATATTTATAAAAGTATGATAAAGATATTAGCACTAGTTATGGTGATAGGTGGAGCCATTGCTTTAGTTACCGGAGTGATGGGTGTTTTTGGAAGTCTCAGCACAGGCGTTAGCCCATGGGCGTTGACCATTTTGGGAGGTATATTTTTTCTTTCCGGAATATCGCTTTTAAAATACCGTAAGGACACCGATGTTATTGACTCAGAAAGCAAGAAGTAAAAAGCTGCTTAATCGTATATTTGCCCTCCCAATATAAGGAGGGTTTTTTATGCAGAAACTTTATAAAACCATTTTAGCAAAAAGCATCGGCCTATATGTAAATGCACTTGCTTATATAAGCCCTAAAATTGCTGCCGGCGAGGCTTTTAAAGTGTTCAGCAAACCAAGACGGGGAAAGATAGGTCCGCATCATCAGGGATTTTTGGACTCGAATATTGAACCGAAACTAAGAGTAGATAATCTTGAAATTCAGCCTTACAAATGGTCGGGAACAGGAAAAACTATTATCCTGGTACACGGCTGGGAGAGTCATTCACATCGCTGGAAAGAGATTATAAAAAGACTGCAACAAGAAGATTATAACATCATCGCGTTTGATGCACCGGCACACGGGTATAGCAGTGGCAAATACCTGTATGTGCCCATTTACAGCAAGGTTCTTGACCAGATTATTGAGGTGTATAAACCTTCGGTTTTAATCGGGCATTCCATGGGTGGGATGACCGTTTTATACAATCAGGCGCAGGATACAGCGCAAAATATGGAAAAACTGGTCATTCTTGGTGCGCCGGACAAACTGGAAAGCCTCGTTGACCAATACCAAAATATTCTGAACTTAAATAAAAAAGCTATGATGGCTTTGGAGGAATTTTTCCAAAGACGTTTTAATTTCAGAACTAAAGATTTTTCTTCTTCCGCATTCGCGAAAAAAATACAAATTCCCACTTTGCTTATACACGATAAAGAAGACACCATAACCCCCGCTTCAGGCTCCAGAGCAATTCATAAAGCGCTGGAAAATTCAGAATATATGGAGACCGAAGGTTTAAACCATAGCCTTTATGATGATGCGGTTAATGACAAAATCAGTACATTTCTCTCCAAGTAATTCATTCTATGTCCGATAAATCCCCTGTACGTATCAATAAATATCTGAGTGAACTGGGCTATTGCTCGAGAAGAGAGGCTGATAAACTCATAGATGCCGGCCGAATTACTATTAACGGCTCGGTACCGGAAATGGGTACAAAAGTGACCACAACTGATGAAATACGGGTAGACGGAAAACTGGTGATTCAGGAAAAAGATAAGCCGGTATACCTCATTTTCAATAAACCGGTGGGCATTGTGTGTACTACAGATACCCGGGTTGAGAAAGATAATATTATCGATTTCATCAATTACCCCACGCGCATTTTCCCAGTAGGCCGACTGGATAAAGCCAGTGAAGGGCTCATTTTTCTAACTAATGATGGAGACATTGTTAATAAAATTCTGCGTGCGCGCAACAACCACGACAAAGAATATATCGTAGATGTAGATAAACCTATCACGGCTTCGTTTGTAAAGCGAATGGCTGATGGAATCCCCATTCTCGATACCATTACCCGTAAATGTGAAGTCGAGCAAATAGGAAAAAACCGCTTCAGGATTGTACTCACCCAGGGTTTGAACAGGCAAATACGTCGTATGTGTGAATACCTGGGGTATGAAGTTACCCGACTGAAGCGCATACGCATTATGAATATAAATCTGGATGTCGCCGTGGGCAAGTACCGTAACTTCACAACTGCAGAACTGACTGAGCTCAATACGCTTTTGTCAGATAGTTCGAAGACCCCTTTTTCTTCACAGCAGCCTGCTTCTAATAGGCGTAACCCTTCGGGACCTCGCCGGCGTAGAAAACCGTAGCCACTACGCACAGTTTATAAACCTGTGTTAATCCTAACCGGCATGTAAGAAATTCCCTCTAATTTTAAGTAGGATTAATACTTAAACTAATGAATTATGGGAAACAAAATTCCAACTGTTAAGAACGAAGAACAGTACGAAGCTTTACGCGATCAGGGCTACAGCAAGGAAAAATCTGCCCGTATAGCAAATACCCCTGGCTCAGGTCAAAAAGGCGGCAAGGCAGAAAAATATGAAGATCGAACCAAAGAAGAACTATACAACCAGGCCAAAAAAGTAGGTATCGAAGGCAGATCAAAAATGAATAAAGACGAATTGATACATGCCTTACGTAACAACTAAACAACCCAATCAACCAACCAATGCCCGCACCATTTCATTTGGCTATTCCTGTAGATGATGTACAGAAGGCCCGTAAATTTTACCGAGACACGCTTGAACTTCCGGAAGGAAGAAGTAGTGATCACTGGGTGGACTTTGATTTCTTTGGACACCAACTCGTTATTCATTATAAACCTAAAACCGTTCAGGATGCAGTGCATCACAATGCGGTAGATGGGAAGGAAGTTCCCGTACCTCATTTTGGCGTTGTTCTACCCTGGGAAGACTTTCACACGTTTGCAGATAAACTCAGGCAAAAAAATATTGAATTTATGATTGAACCTTACATACGCTTTGAGGGTTTACCCGGAGAACAAGCCACATTATTCTTTTACGACCCCTGCGGAAATGCTTTAGAGTTTAAAAGCTTCAAAGATCTCTCTCAACTTTTTGCCAAATGAACAGACTAAAACCAGAACTTGTAAGACAACTGTTCCTGATTCTGCTTATTCTATTTCTTTCGGTACTGATTATCGAAGAAATGACACCCTATTTATCTGGGATTTTAGGAGCAATAACCTTATATGTTTTACTTACCACAAGTGTAGAACGCCTCCGAAAGCGTGGTTGGAAAGCAGGTTATGCTGCCGGACTCGCGATGCTAGGCTCATTTATAGTGATACTGGTTCCTATAGGACTCACGGTTATGATGCTTACCAACAAAATAGGTAAAGCGGTCAACAACTCTGAACGCGTAATAAAAGTAGTTAAAGAGCAAATAGGTGTCTGGGAGGCAGATTTGGGCTTCAAAGTGAGTGAATCAATTGATACCAATAGCATTACAAGCTGGGTATCTACTAATCTTCAAAATCTTGCCGGTGGCACCTTTAATGTGTTTATTGCGGTGGGTATTATGTATTTTATTCTTTACTATATGCTTGTAAACCGGGATCAACTGCATAACTACCTGTATTCATTTATTCCCCTGGGGAAGGACAATATAAAACGTATAGGTGACGAAAGCCGTGCAATGGTAAAAAGCAATGCATTGGGAATACCCCTGGTCGCTCTCGCGCAAGGTATTGTAGCGCTCATCGGGTTTTTTATATTTGGTGTGCCCGACCCGTTTTTCTGGTTTGTAATTACGGCAATAGGCAGTATGATTCCATTCGTAGGCACCTTACTGGGAATCGCTCCAGTAGTGATTTTAATGGTCGCTAGTGGCAACAATTTACAGGCTTTAGGTATCGCTATTTACGGCCTGGTGGTTGTAGGTTCAACTGATAATGTCATACGCCTTTATGTTTTAGAGCGCCTTGCCAATGTACATCCGCTGGTGACACTCGTTGGAGTTATTGTGGGGGTTCCTCTTTTTGGATTTATTGGATTGATATTTGGCCCGCTGCTCGTCAGCCTCTTTTTATTAATTGTGAAAATATATAAGCAAGAGTACGGTGAGTCTGATTCTCTTATAGATCAAGAATTTCAATCTCATGTTTCAGAAGATCAAACAGACTGAATTTCCACCCGTTGGCAAACCTGTACTCATTTGGGATGGTGATTGCGGGTTTTGCAAATATTGGGTAACCCGCTGGAAAGCTATCACCGGGGAGGCTATCCAGTACAGGACTTACCAGGAAGCTGCTACAGATTTTCCAGACATTCCTTTAAAAGAATTTAAAAAAGCAAGCCGTCTGATTGAACCAGATGGTAAGGTATATTCTGGTCCAGATTCAGCATACCGGAGCTATGACTATGCATCAAATAAAAAATATCCTTTTCACCGTTGGTACTTAAAATATTCTTTTTTCAGAAAGCTTAGCGATCACGGCTACAATTTTATCGCAAAACGCCGTTCGCTTATGTTTAAACTCACCCGGATTCTCTTTGGGAATAACCCGTTGCACTTCAAGCTCTACTGGTTGGGTTATATTCTGGTCATATTTATCCTGTTTTTTATGGTTTTTCAATAAATTGCCTGTTCATTTTAATTCATGCTGAAATTTTCAGCTTAAAATTTAAAGAATCTTTATGGTAATATTGGGTGTTGATGTAGGAGGATCAGGCATCAAAGGGGTACCTGTTAATTTAACTAAAGAAGAATACCTGGGGGATCGCTTTCGGCTTAATACACCGATACCGCGCGAACCTAAAGCTATGGTAGAAACCATCGCTGAAGTTGTAAAGCACTGGGATTGGAAAGGTCCTGTAGGTGTAGGTTTTCCCACCGTTATTCATAAAGGTAAGGCTTTAGAATACGGCAATCTGGATCCATCCTGGCTTGGTGTTCAGGTTGATGATATGATTTCGCAACGTATAGGCCTGCCAGTCAATGTAATCAATGATGCCGATGCTGCTGGTCTTGCAGAAATGGAATTTGGTGTAGGCAAAGGAGTGAAAGGTTTAGTCGTGGTAGTTACAATAGGCACCGGGATTGGTAGCGGGGTATTTTTTAATGGAGAATTGATCCCAAACTTCGAACTGGGACAAATGCGCTATAAAAAGAATAAAACTATTGAAGAATTTGCTTCCCGACGCGTGCGCCTTGATAACAATATGAGTTTTAAAAAATGGGGTAAACGCTTCAATAATTTCATACAATTATTGAGTCAAGTCTCTCAACCCGAATTAATAATAATTGGTGGAGGAGCCAGTAAAAATCTGGATGAATACATCAAATATTTAAAAACCGATATCCCTATCATGGCTGCTCACACGCGCAATCATGCAGGGATCATTGGAGCTGCACTGGGAGCCCGGCATCTTCTATAAAAGATTTTCAAAATAAAAAAAGAGGCCTTAAGCCTCTTTTTTTATTCTTTTTTGTTTCTATTATACATCCTGATTATTATGTCGCGCTCTCGCCAGCAGGGTATTTTTTAACAACATTGCGATAGTCATAGGGCCCACTCCGCCTGGTACCGGCGTAATAAAATCTGCTTTTTTGCTAACGCCTTCATAATCTACATCACCGGTAATACGGTAACCTCGTTCGCGGGTAGTGTCAGGAACACGCGTAATCCCCACATCGATAATAGCTACATTATCTTTGACCATATCTGCTTTTAAAAACTCGGGCACCCCCAAAGCAGTTATGATAATATCTGCCTGTCTGGTAAGTTCTTCCAAATTTTTTGTACGGCTATGCGCAAGGGTAACGGTACTATTGCCGGGGTTTCCCTTTTGGGACATCAAAATGCTCATAGGGCGGCCTACAATATGACTGCGGCCGATGACAACAGTGTGTTTCCCTTCCGTAGGAACATTATAGCGTTTTAATAATTCCATGATTCCAAATGGTGTGGCGGGAATGAATACAGGCATATCCTGCGCCATCTTGCCAAAGTTGGTAGGGTGAAAACCGTCAACATCTTTATCGGGATCAACTGCCAAAAGCACTTTTTGCTCATCAATATGTTTCGGTAACGGAAGCTGAACGATATATCCATCTATTTCAGGATTATTATTCAGTTGTGTAATCTGAGCCAGCAACTCCTCTTCGGTAGTTTCTTCCGGCAAACGAATTAAGGTTGATTCAAAACCAATACGCTCACAGGCTTTAACCTTACTACCTACATAGGTGAGGCTTGCTCCATCATTACCCACCAAAACGGCTGCAAGATGAGGAACTTTTTCGCCCCGTTCTTTCATTGCCTTAACTTCTTCGGCAATTTCATTTTTTAAATCGTTGCTGGTCTTTTTTCCGTCTAGTATTGTCAT
>CAYNMH010000007.1:32256-66648 GCA_964398145.1 uncultured Flavimarina sp.
CGCATATTCTTCATCATCTGCATCATCTTGGCTCCGCCACCACCCTGCATCATTTTCATCATTTTGCTCATCTGATTAAACTGTTTAAGCAATTGATTCACTTCCTGTACCGATGTACCGCTACCTTTGCTGATGCGTTTTTTACGACTGCTGTTTATAATGGAAGGTTGCGTGCGCTCGTCTGGAGTCATACTGTGAATGATGGCCTCGATTCCTTTGAAAGCATCATCGTCAATATCAAGACCTTTAAGCGCCTTTCCGGCACCGGGGATCATCCCGATAAGGTCTTTCATATTTCCCATTTTCTTGATTTGCTGTATTTGCTTTAGGAAATCATCAAAACCAAATTGATTTTTGGCAATTTTCTTTTGCAGCTTTCGGGCTTCCTCTTCATCAAACTGCTCCTGAGCGCGCTCCACAAGAGAAACCACGTCTCCCATCCCCAGAATTCGGTCTGCCATCCGCGATGGGTAGAACACATCAATGGCCTCCATCTTTTCACCGGTACCGATGAATTTAATAGGCTTATCAACTACCGTTTTAATGGAAAGCGCCGCACCACCGCGGGTATCACCATCCAATTTGGTAAGGATAACCCCGTCAAAATTTAGTACATCGTTGAAGGCTTTTGCAGTATTTACAGCATCCTGACCCGTCATTGAATCGACCACAAATAAAGTTTCCTGAGGGCGAATTGCCTGATGAATCGCAGCGATTTCGTTCATCATTACCTGATCAACGGCTAAACGACCGGCAGTATCTATGATGACCACGTTAAATCCATTGGACTTGGCGTGAGCAATTGCAGCTTCAGATATTTTTACCGGGTCTTTTTCATCTTTATTTGAAAAAACCTCAACGCCTATCTGCTCCCCTACCACATGCAGCTGATCAATCGCCGCAGGGCGATACACGTCACAGGCAACTAAAAGTGGCTTTTTGGTTTTCTTATTTTTTAAGTAATTCGCCAGTTTACCGGAGAATGTGGTTTTACCACTACCCTGCAAACCAGACATTAGAATCACCGATGGATTACCGGAAAGATTGATTCCTTCTGCTTCACCACCCATCAACTCGGTCAACTCGTCCTTGACGAGCTTGGTCATCAACTGCCCAGGTTTAAGGGCCGTAAGAACGTCCTGACCTAACGCCTTTTCTTTCACCGTACTGGTAAAATCCTTGGCTATTTTATAGTTAACATCGGCATCTACCAGAGCACGCCTTATTTCCTTCAGGGTTTCGGCTACATTGACTTCTGTTATCTGTCCGTGCCCTTTAAGCACGTGCATTGCCTTATCTAACTTATCACTTAAATTATCAAACATACGTTGTATTCTATACATCCTCCGGTGTAGAGAGGAGGCTTACTATTTAACTTTTCACATTCTGCAGCGAGCAGGTGCTGATCTCCCACAATCTGGAAGGGTCGCAAATTTAATGATTTTATAAAAACTTTACCGGCTTTACATTAGAAAGGCTCTGCTGTTCTTCTACATACGTTCCGGCACTTCAATCCCAAGCAGACTAAAAGCCGACTCAATAACTTCACCCACTTTTTTAGACAGCGCTACGCGAAAACTTTTCTCAGCATCGGTATCTGCGCCCAAAATTGAAATCTGCTGATAAAACGAATTAAACTCTTTAACCAGATCATAGGTATAATTAGCAATCAACGCCGGACTGTGATTTTCTGCTGCGAGCTGCACCGTTTCAGGGTAGAGAGTAATTTGCTTAACGAGTTCTTTCTCCTTTGCCTGAAGAATTTCGTAAATAAAAGTTTCTGGCACCGCCAGTTCTTCAGCCTTTCTTAAGATGGATTGAATTCGCGCGTAGGTATATTGAATAAAAGGACCCGTATTTCCCTGAAAGTCTACAGATTCTTCCGGGTTAAACAAAATGCGTTTTTTAGGATCTACCTTTAAAATGTAATATTTGAGTGCCCCCAGACCGATGGTTTTGTAAAGCTCCTGCTTTTCAGCATAGCTGTAGCCGTCGAGTTTGCCCAGTTCCTCTGCTATTTTCCCGGCGGTTTGTGCCATTTCTTCAATAAGATCATCGGCATCTACAACCGTACCTTCCCGGCTTTTCATTTTACCACTGGGTAAGTCAACCATCCCGTAACTTAAGTGATACAGATTTTCGGCCCAGTCATAGCCCAGTTTTTTCAGGATTAAAAACAAAACTTTAAAGTGATAATCCTGCTCATTACCCACGGTGTAAATCATTCCGCCTACATCCGGATGATCTTTTACCCGCTGAATGGCGGTACCAATATCCTGAGTCATATACACAGCGGTACCGTCGCTGCGCAATACCAGTTTTTCATCCAGACCATCTTCGGTTAAATCACACCACACCGAACCGTCTTCCTTTTTATAAAACACGCCTTTTTTAAGGCCTTCTTCAATAGTGTCTTTACCCAGCAAATAGGTATTGCTTTCGTAGTAATAACTGTCAAAATCAACGCCCAAATTTTTATAGGTTTCTTCAAAACCTGCATAAACCCAGCCGTTCATTTTTTTCCAAAGGGCTACCACTTCAGCATCGCCGGCCTCCCATTTGCGCAGCATATCCTGAGCTTCCAGAATGAGCGGAGCTTCTTTTTCGGCTTCCTCTTTGGTTTTACCCTGAGCCACTAAATAGGATTGCTCCTCTTTAAAGGCTTTATCAAATTTTACGTAGTAATTGCCCACGAGCTTATCGCCTTTCAATCCGGTTGACTCGGGAGTCTCGCCCTCGCCAAACTTCTGCCAGGCCAGCATGCTTTTACAAATATGAATACCCCGATCATTGATAATCTGAGTCTTGTAAACTTTTTTTCCGGAAGCTTTTAAAATTTCGGCTACCGAATAGCCTAATAAATTATTTCGAATGTGACCGAGGTGCAGGGGTTTGTTGGTATTAGGCGAAGAATATTCAACCATCACCGCTTTACCTTCGGGCATTTGGTGACCAAAATGCTTTTGATCTTTAATGCTTTTGAAGTAATCCAGATAATACGCGTCTGCAACCACCAAGTTGAGAAAGCCTTTTACCACATTAAAATCAGAAACCTCAGCAAGATGCTCTTTCACATAAGCACCTATTTGCTCGCCTATAATTGCAGGATTTCCTTTCGCAACGCGCAAAATAGGAAATACCACAACGGTAAGATCGCCTTCAAAATCTTTGCGTGTCGGCTGTATTTCTACGGTTTCCAATTCGGCTTTAAAAAGATGCTGTACCGCGTCTTTAACAGCTTGAGTAAGCTTTTCTGATAAATTCATTTGTCGTATTTCTGAAGCCGCAAAGATACGTAAACTAGCTTGGGAGAAGACCTAAACCTTAAATATTGATGCGCATTTCGTAATTCAGCCCTATCCTCGAAAATAACCCGGTTCTTTTCAAACTTTATGTTTGCCGGCGATGCCGTATCTTTAAAAGAAAAAATGCTTTTAAACATTTCGTACAACAATCCCGAAGTTAAGCGAAAAATAAATGAAGCCGTGGGCCCACCATTTACTTTGCGCGAACGCATTAAAATGCGCGGTATTGGCTCTTCAAAATTGTTTATTACCAGCAGCAGTATTGAGATTCACAACCTGCTCATTCTGGACAGTTATGTCAACACCTGTAATATCGAGATGCGACCCAATGGAATCATTGTAGGTTTCCGGTCTTTACTCGAGTCGTACGCACTTATCATCCCCTACTACAAACTCAAGTTATACAAAGGCAAAGCCGAAGAATACAGCATTTATAAGGATCAGTATTTTATTAAAATTCGGGCAAAAGCCAAGGACAAAGCCACTCACAATTTTATGAAGAAGATTCTAGACTATAAGGCTGAGCAACTCCCCCTGGGGCCGGAAGATCTCTAGGCGCTTCCTTTTTTGAAAATCAAAATCAAAGCTCGTATTCCAAATCCGGCAAGCCTGAGAGCATCGGCAGCTATTATTTTTGGTATGGATACGGTGCGTGTATCCTATTTTACCAACTGCTGAATAGCAACAAGCTGATTAATGACCCGAGGCATTTAGGTGAATGGAAGATGGCGTGCTGCTACCCCCTATCGGTATAGTGAGTCCACAGGGAGTCCACACTGCAACCACACTTTGCCACAGAAATTGTGGGTGAGTATGGAGTCAATATAGATTTAAAATGGGATCACGCAATAGTATCCCGGAATTCATTAGGGATTAATAGGGCATCAAAAATAGCCGGTGACCCAAGCCGTTTACCTTTTTGAAATATTACCAATTCCTTTCGTTAGAGTACGCAATGAAATCCTAAGGTTTCGTTCTTTAAAATAATAGGAAATACTTCTTTGAGTATGTTGCGCTACTGAATACGTTAAGTTAATACGTATCTTTATGAAAAAGCAACTATGAAAATCCTGCTTACAGGAGCAAACGGCTATATTGGGATGCGGCTGTTGCCCTTACTTCTGGAACAAGATCACAAAATTGTGTGTGCGGTGCGCGATGAAAAGAGGCTTTCTGTCAATGCTAAAACCCGGGAGCAGATTGAGGTGGTCGAGATTGATTTTTTGGAAGAGCCCGATCTTTCTAAGATACCGAAAGACATCGAGGCGGCGTATTACCTCATTCACTCTATGACTTCTTCTACTTCCGATTTTGACGAAAAAGAAGAACGTTCTGCAAAGAATTTCAATACGTGTCTTGACGCAACAAGCTGTAAACAGGTGGTTTATTTAAGCGGAATTGTCAATGAAGAAAACCTGAGCAAACACCTGCAATCCCGCAAACGCGTTGAAGACATACTCTATCAGGGTGATTTTAAGCTTACCGTGCTACGGGCTGCAATAATTGTAGGTTCAGGGAGTTCCTCATTTGAAATCATAAGAGATCTCTGCGAAAAACTCCCGGTAATGATCACGCCCAAGTGGGTTAAAACACGCTGCCAGCCTATCGCGATACGTAACGTTTTGCAGTACCTCACCGGTGTTTTAGGACATGTCGAATGCTATAATAAATCTTTTGACATTGGCGGTCCGGATATTTTAACGTACAAACAAATGATGTTGCTTTATGCCAAAGTTCGCAAACTGCCCCTGAGCATTATAGACGTACCGGTTATGAGTCCGAAGCTTTCTTCCTACTGGCTGTATTTTGTCACTTCAACCAGTTATAAACTGGCGCTAAATCTGGTAGACAGTATGCGCGTTGAAGTTATCACCAAAGACACCCGACTTCAGGAACTACTGAGTATTAAGTCCATTAATTATGTAGATGCTATTAAACTGGCCTTTGAAAAAATTGAACAAAACCAGGTAGTTTCCAGCTGGAAGGATTCGATGGTAAGTGGGAGATTTCGGAAAGATCTCAGTCATTACATAAAGGTGCCCGAGTTTGGTTGTCTGAAAGACCGGCAAAGTATCAAACTGGATAATCCCGAGCTTGCGCTTGAAAACATCTGGTCAATAGGTGGGAATCGCGGCTGGTATTACGCCAATTTTCTCTGGAAAATACGCGGCTTTATGGATAAACTGGCTGGAGGAGTAGGATTGAGAAGAGGTCGCACGCATAATAACGAGGTTTACGAAGGTGATTCTTTAGATTTCTGGCGGGTTCTATTAGCCGACAAAGAAGAGCGGCGTCTTTTACTTATCGCCGAAATGCGTGTGCCCGGTGAAGCCTGGCTGGATTGGGAAATAGATGATGATGATGTGCTGCATCAAACGGCAACCTTTAGACCCAAAGGTCTTTGGGGAAGATTATACTGGTTCAGTATGTTGCCCTTTCACTATTTCATTTTTAGCGGAATGATCCGTAACATAGCGACTTATCAACCTAAAAAATAAGAGTATCGGTTTCTTTAAATGTATACGCCTGCGGTTAAGCCTCATAGTACCTTCGCTTGTACTTATTGTTGTATGCTTTTTCTTCATAAGCTATACTTCATTAAGTTATGAAATTATCGAAGGCCTGTCTTTGCAGGTGCGGCAGTATTTTGGTCGCTATTATCTTATCCTGGGCCTTTTGTGTGTCCTGACTCTTATAGGCGTGGCAGTCTCGCCATGGGGCAGGTATAAACTGGGGAAACCCATTGAAAAACCTGCATTCTCCACGTTAGCGTGGATCTCGATGCTTTACAGCGCCGGGATGGGTGCCGGCATTTTGCTACGCGCGGTACAGGAACCGGTTTATATGCAACAAAATCTGCCTCTTAAACATTTATCAAATGCCAGTATAAGTGCACTGGAGTTTACGTTCTATCAATGGGGATTTACGGCCTGGGCGTTTTACGCCATTTTTGCTCTGGCAATAGGCACCGTAGTTTTCAAGTATAATCGTCCGCTCCTTACTAGCAGTACGGTAATGGATAGTTCAAAAAAATCCCTTGGGTTATTTTCAAAGTTGGGAACCTATGCAGTAGATCAACTTACCATACTGACCACTGTTTTTGGACTGGTTGCGGCGGTGGGATTAGGTGCGAGTCAGATTAAAGGCGGAATCGATTATTTAAACCAAAGTTTGCTGAGTTCAAACTACATCATTGCTTTAGTAATTCTAACGGGTATTTTGGCACTTATTTCAGCCTGGAGCGGGATCGAAAAGGGGATAAAAAGACTTTCTACGCTGAATATATATGTGACACTTGCGCTACTCACATTTGTATTTATACAGAGTGATATGCTCAATATCGTAAAGCAGTTGATCCTGGCTTCTTACCATTATCTAATCGATTTTATACCTATGAGCCTTGCTTTGGGAAAATACAATCCCGGAACCGAATTCCTTACCGACTGGACCTATTATTACTGGGCATTTTGGATTGCATGGGCGCCTTTTACGGGAATATTTATCGCACGTATTTCAAGAGGTCGCACCTTGCGTGAAATCATCATAGGCACATTAATTATCCCTTCTCTGGGGACGTTTTTCTGGTTTAGCGTTTTTGGAAATTCAGCTTTTGAACTTATCGAAAACTGGGGTGGTTATTCAGGCGAGTTTGATAATGTATTCAATTCACTTTTTATATTTCTTTCAGAATATCCTCTGCAAAGTCTTACCAGTATTGTGGTGATCGCTTTACTCATCAGTTTTCTGGTGACTTCGTTAGACTCTGCCATCTATGTGTTAAGCAGCTTCACGTCAACCACGGAAGCAGAACCTTCAAAAAAACACCGCATCATCTGGAGCATCATTCTTACCGCCAGTGCCTGCGGGCTGGTATTACTGGGGTTATCTAAACCAGAGAGTGATGTGCTGGTGGCCGCTCAAAAATTACTCATAATCACTTCGCTCCCACTCAGTCTTTTCATGCTGATTATGATTTTTAAATGGATAAGCTATCTTAAAAACTGGAAAAAGAGTTCGGTTTAACTTTTAGGCAAAAATATTTCGGCCATCATACAGCGGGCACTGCCACCTCCACAGGTCTCAATAATGCGGAGGTCACTGCTCAATATTTGACAATATTTGGAGATTTGGGCATTTTGCTGGTCATTAAGGGATTGATGTGCACTTGTGCTCATCACCAGAAACTTTTCGCTTTTGTCATTTTTAACCTGAAGCATATTACCTGCGAATTGATGCATTTGCTCTTCAGAGATGGCTATAATCTCTTTACCGGATTTATTCAGTTGCTCGATCACCATTTTACGTTCTTTTTTGTCATCAATCGTTTCGAGACAAATCACACAGAATTCTTCGGCAATGCACATCATCACATTGGTATGATAAATAGGAAGGCGCTTTCCTTCTACAGTCTGATATGCATTAAAAACAACGGGGAAATATTCAAAGTCTTCGCAAAATTCGATGAAGAGTTCTTCGTCTGCACGCGCAGAAAGAGCACAATAAGCCAGCTCATTTTGTCGGTCAAGAATAATACTTCCGGTTCCTTCCAAAAAAATTCCTTCATCTTCTGCCGCAGTATAATCGACCACGTTCTTAATTTTAAAGCCGGCATTTTCTATAAGATCAAAAAATTCCTGGCGGCGTTCTCTTCTGCGATTTTCGGCATACATAGGATAGATAGCCACATCCCCATTCTCGTGCGTGCTCACCCAGTTATTGGGAAAAATAGAATCGGGCGTATTCAATTCTTTTTCATCCTGTAAAACAAGAACTTCAATGCCCTTACTTCTAAGTTTAGCGACAAATGCATCAAACTCTTGCTGTGCCTGTGCATTGACCTCGTCTCGTTTTAACTTAATTTCTTCTTGAAAATAATTATTAACCGCAGTCTGCTCATTCATTCTGAAAGCCGCAGGGCGTACCATCAAAATGGTTTTTGTAATCTGTTTCATTAGGGATTTTAATATTTGGAAAAGTTTATTCTCTCACCAGAGGAAGCGTGCTGCAGCGCAACAGACCTTCCTGTTTAGAGATTTCAGCATAAGGAACCTCTTCGACTGTAATTCCTTTAGACCGAAGCCAGGTGTTTAAACGGGTGAAATTTCGTTCTGAAATAACAACATCAGGAGCTATAGAGAAAATATTGGAATTCATATGAAACATTTCCTCCGCAGAAATTTCAAATATATTCTCAGGGCCAAAAAGATTAACGAGCCATTTATATTCTTCCTCAACCAGAAATCCATTTTTATGAATGATCGCATATTTTTCGCCCACAGGCTGAAAACAACAATCTAAATGCAGTGCATTTTCATAAGCATTGGTATTTGATTTTCTTAGGTTAAAAGACACTACTTTTTTATTTGGAAATGCCTGTTGCAAATACTCGACCGCTTTCATATTGGTGCGGGCAATTATGTAATCGGGGTAGTCATCACCGCGGTAGGTGCCAACTAAAATATAATCTCCATAGGGCATCACATCCCCCCCCTCTATATGCGCTTCTTCGGGAAACCGAATGATTTTCTCAGGATCTATCTGGCTCAGCACGTGTTGAATGGCATCCAACTCCTGCTCCCGGTCTGGTAAAATATTGGCTTTTATAAAAATATCGTCAATCACAAAGCCAATATCCCGTGTAAAAATCTGATTGTAATTTTCAATGATTTTAGGTCGAAAAACCTGAACTCCATACTTATTGAAAACGGCTTCTACAGCCTCAATCTCACGAAGCATATCCTCCTCTTTAGGATAGGTGTTTTGCTTGATGTGAAGCATCGATTTTGGATCATACGCATCCTCCAGAGCGGGCACGCCTCCGTTGCTTCGTGCGGTTCCCAGTAATACGGAACGAAGTCGGGAAGTTTCGTCGTTTATATTGAGTTTTATCATTGCTTTTAAGTTGCGTAACTATTAAAATATAAACGGGTCTCTGACCTGAATCAAAAACCCGCTTCTTTTTAATTTTATTTGCGATCTAGCGCTCTTCCATCGGTTTAAAGGATCGAAGCGTCTCTCCTATATAAACCTGTCGGGGTCTGCCAATAGGTTCTTTGCGTAAACGCATCTCGCGCCACTGGGCAATCCAGCCCGGAACACGACCCATAGCAAACATTACGGTAAACATTTCTACTGGGATTCCCAGAGCCCTGTAGATGATACCAGAATAAAAATCTACGTTGGGGTAGAGTTTACGTTTTACGAAGTAATCATCTTCCAGAGCCTCCTTTTCGAGACCTTTAGCAATAGCCAAAACTTCATCTTCCACACCCAGCTGTTCCAACACATCATCTGCAGCTTTCTTAATGATTTTAGCCCGCGGATCAAAGTTCTTATAAACGCGGTGACCAAAGCCCATCAAACGGAAAGGATCTTCCTTATCTTTAGCTTTAGCCATATATTTCTTAGTGTCGCCACCATCTGCTTTGATACCCTCAAGCATTTCAATAACCGCCTGGTTTGCGCCACCGTGAAGTGGTCCCCATAACGCTGAAATACCCGCTGAAATTGAAGCAAATAAACCGGCGTGAGATGATCCTACAATGCGCACGGTAGAGGTAGAACAGTTTTGCTCGTGATCTGCATGAAGAATAAGCAATTTATCTAAAGCCTCAATGATAACAGGATCGAGTTTATATTCACTATTAGGTTTCGAGAACATCATTTTATGCAGGTTTTCCACATAATTCAGATTATCGTCGCCATAATCTAAGGGCTTGCTCATTTTGGTACGCATCGTCCAGGCAACCAATACCGGGAATTTACCCAGAAGCTTTACAATGGCCTTATACATATCTTCTTCCGAATCTACATTTACCGCGCCGGGATTAAAAGCCGTTAATGCCGAAGTAAGTGAGGCAAGAACCCCCATAGGGTGTGCAGACTTAGGAAAACCATTGAGTATTTTCTTAACATCCTCATCCACGTGGCTTTCATCACGAATGTCTTTATGGAATTTTTCAAGTTGTTCCTGCGTAGGCAAATCACCAAAAATCAACAAATAGGTAACTTCTAAAAAAGAAGCCTTTTCGGCTAATTCCTCAATCGCATAACCACGGTATCTCAAGATACCTTCTTCTCCGTTAAGAAAGGTTATCGCACTTTCACAACTTCCGGTATTCTTAAAACCGGGATCCAGAGTTGTATATCCACCGGTAACACCTCTTAAGGTCGCGATATCGATTGCAAGCTCTTTTTCAGAACCTTCAACTATAGGAAATTCGTAGGATTTATCCCCTATTATGAGTTTAGCATTATCTGCCATTATTTAATATATTTTTAGCTGATTATCAAAAAATTCAAGAGTCGCTAAAATACGAAAATCACGGCGATTATTAAAGTTTAATAAGCCTAGCCAAGGTTAAAAAAAATTTAAATACCTCAGTCATCCAATCTGATTAGCAGAAATAATAGGGTTTATCTGAAATTAAGACACAAAAAAGGGGCAACGCTGCAATGCAGTGAAAACCCCTCACCCAACTTCAAAATTTAGATTCCGTATTTGGATAAAAAAGAGCGGTACTTACTGAAGTTTTCAGAACCGCTCTTTCACCCAACTTCAAAATTTTCAGATCTTATACAGATACTGTTGGGTAAAAGAATCTAAACCGAATTGATTATTGTATTCGTGTACGAATGTACTCTTTTTATTTCGAATAAAATACTTCACATCGTAAAAAAACTACACTTTATCGTCATTAAATTGATTATAGGTATTTTTTACTAGAATAAAACCCGTGTTGTAGTTTGATTAAATTCGAACATATACTGCAAAAAAAACACCCCTTATCGGGGTGTTTTTCAGTTTACTTCACTTTAAAAGCTTTTTCCTTAGGAAAGTAGGCTACTGAGCCCAGCTCTTCTTCAATACGCAGAAGCTGATTGTATTTTGCCATACGATCACTTCGCGAAGCCGAACCGGTTTTAATCTGACCCGTATTAAGTGCCACAGCAAGATCTGCAATGGTGTTGTCTTCGGTCTCCCCGGAACGGTGTGACATTACAGACGTGTAACCGGCATTATGAGCCATATTTACAGCTGCAATGGTTTCCGTTAGGGTACCTATTTGATTCACTTTAATAAGAATTGAGTTTGCAATTCCATTCTCAATACCGCGAGATAAACGTTCTACGTTAGTCACGAATAAATCGTCACCCACTAACTGAACTTTATCACCGATTTTTTCTGTTAATGATTTCCAGCCATCCCAGTCGTTTTCGTCCATCCCGTCTTCGATGGAAATAATAGGATATTTAGAAGCCAGTTCAGCTAAATATTGAGCCTGCTCTTCGCTGGTACGAACCACTCCTTTATCTCCCTCAAATTTGGTATAATCGTATTTTCCATCTACGTAAAACTCAGCAGAAGCACAATCTAAGGCGATCATGATTTCTTCTCCAAATTTGTATCCGGCATTTTCAACGGCTTTTTGAATACTTTCAATAGCATCTTCAGTACCTTCCAGAGTAGGTGCAAAACCACCTTCATCTCCTACAGCAGTACTCAAACCGCGATCGTGAAGCACTTTTTTAAGGTTGTGGAAAATTTCAGTACCCATTTGCATGGCGTGGGTAAAGTTTTTAGCCTTTACCGGCATAACCATAAATTCCTGAAATGCGATAGGTGCATCACTGTGCGATCCTCCGTTTATAATATTCATCATAGGAACCGGAAGCGTGTTTGCGCTCACCCCGCCTACATAGCGATATAAAGGCATGTTCAACTCATTTGCCGCAGCTTTAGCCACAGCAAGAGAAACCCCTAAAATGGCGTTTGCTCCTAATTTTGATTTATTGGGTGTTCCATCTAACTCAATCATAGTCTGATCGATTAGATTCTGTTCAAAAACAGAAACCCCTAAAAGCTCTTGTGCAATAACAGCATTTACATTATCAACAGCTTTAAGAACACCTTTACCCATATAATCTTTACCACCGTCGCGTAACTCTACTGCTTCGTGTTCACCGGTTGAGGCCCCAGATGGAACTGCCGCTCTTCCCAAAACACCATTTTCGGTTACTACATCTACTTCAACTGTGGGATTACCTCGGGAATCAAGGATTTGACGTGCATGGATATTGATTATAATACTCATTTTTTATAAAATTGATAGGTTAATTAAGTAAGCGCAATATAAGCAATACTGCACTATTTAACAGGATTAAGCCGGCCTAAAACCCTCTTTTAATAATTATTTAAAACACCTAAACTCTTACCTGCTTTCACTTAAAAAACTGCAATAAATCATGGAGTTCACAATTATTTCTACTAAAAAAGTCCCGCATAAACGGGACTTCTAAGAATTATACTGTCTGTTTAGACATACGTTCAATAAATTCATCGAACAGATACGTAGCATCGTTAGGGCCGGGTCCTGCTTCTGGATGGTATTGGACCGAAAAGCAGTTTTTATTCTTCATCCGAAGCCCCATCACTGTATTGTCGTTAAGGTGCTTATGGGTTACTTCAATATTTGGATTACTGGCAGCTTCATCATAATTAACCGAAAAACCGTGGTTTTGTGAAGTGATCTCGCCTCTTCCGGAAACACTATTAAGAACCGGGTGATTAATACCCCGGTGACCATGGTGCATTTTAAAGGTACTGATGCCATTTGCTAAAGCGATAATCTGGTGTCCCAGGCATATACCAAATAAAGGATAATCGGCATCGAGAATTTGTTTGGTAACTTCAATGACACCTTTTAATGGCTCCGGATCTCCGGGGCCGTTTGAAAGGAAAAAACCGTCAGGGTTAAAAGCTTTCATTTCTTCGAAAGTAGCGTTATAAGGAAAAACCTTGATGTACATATCCCGTTGTGCCATATTGCGCAGAATGTTTTTCTTTATTCCTAAATCAATGGCAGCGACCTTATAGGTTGCGTTTTCATCACCAAAATAATAAGGCTCCTTTGTAGAAACTTTGGATGCCAATTCCAGACCGTTCATATCCGGAACTTCTGCCAATTGCTTCTTTAAACCTTCGATATTATCCACATCTGAAGAAATAACGGCATTCATCGCCCCATTGTCTCGAATGTAAGCCACCAGGGCACGCGTATCTACATCAGAAATTACAAACAGATTGCTTTTATCTAAAAACGATAGCAAAGACTCATCTACCTGCTTTCTGGAATAATTATAGCTAAAATTACGGCAGATCAACCCCGAGATTTTCACAGATTCAGATTCAGTCTCGTCGTTGTTACCTCCATAGTTGCCAATGTGCGCATTAGTGGTAACCATTAACTGGCCGTAGTAGGACGGATCTGTAAAAATTTCCTGATAACCGGTCATCCCGGTATTAAAACATACCTCCCCAAAGGCCGTACCCTCTTTATTGGCCACAGATTTTCCATAAAAAATGGTTCCGTCAGCTAAAAGAATTAGAGCTTTTCTGTTTGTCTGGTACTTCATCTTGTCTTCCTGTAAAATGTTAGATTTTTTTCAAAAATAATTATAAAAAAAAGGATAAACCGAAACGGCTTATCCTTTTTACTTTATGCAATGCTAAAGATTTTTTTATTCTTCCTCATCAGAAGCTTTTTTCTCCTGAACCGGTGCATCTTCCTTCTTAGGAGCTGCAGCTACCGGAGAAGTTTTTTTACCTGCTCTACGAGTAGATTTCTTTTTGGTTTTACCTGAGTTGTACAACTCATTGTAATCCACTAATTCAATCATCGCCATATCTGCATTATCCCCAAGACGATTACCCAATTTAATGATACGGGTATATCCTCCCGGACGATCGCCTACTTTTACAGCAACATCTCTAAAAAGTTCAGCAACTGCATCTTTTTGACGCAATTTACTCATTACGATACGACGGTTGTGTGTGGTATCTTCTTTAGATTTTGTTACCAAAGGCTCAACAAACTGCTTAAGCGCTTTTGCTTTTGCAACAGTTGTGTTAATACGCTTATGCTCGATTAAAGAGCAAGCCATATTAGCAAGCATTGATTTTCTGTGCGCAGTTTTACGCCCTAGATGATTGATTTTTTTTCCGTGTCTCATGACATTTTTAAATTTAAGCTACCATCTTGCTCAACCCTTTTTGGGGAGCAAAATATGGAGCATTTACTAGTCTTTATCTAATTTATATTTGGAAAGATCCATACCGAAGTTAAGACCCTTCACATTTACAAGCTCTTCCAGCTCTGTAAGTGATTTTTTACCGAAGTTTCTAAACTTCATTAAATCATTCTTGTTGTAAGAAACAAGATCACCAAGAGTTTCAACTTCAGCAGCTTTTAAACAGTTAAGTGCACGCACTGAAAGATCCATATCAACCAGTTTGGTTTTAAGAAGCTGTCTCATGTGAAGGGATTCTTCGTCATAAGTTTCAGTTTGAGCAATCTCATCTGCCTCAAGAGTGATGCGCTCGTCAGAGAACAACATAAAGTGGTGGATAAGTGTTTTTGCTGCTTCAGTCAATGCATCCTTAGGATGAATAGAACCGTCTGTAATAATTTCAAAAACAAGTTTCTCGTAGTCAGTCTTTTGCTCTACCCGATAATTTTCTATGCTATACTTCACATTTTTGATTGGAGTATAAATAGAATCGGTAAAGATGGTACCAACCGGAGCATTTTGTTTTTTGTTTTCTTCTGCAGGAACATAACCACGACCTTTTTCAACAGTGATTTCCATATTAATGCTAACATTTTTTTCCATATTAGCAATCACCAAATCAGGGTTGAGGATTTGGAAACCGGAAATAAACTTTTGAAAGTCACCAGCGGTAAGCTGCTCCTTATCTGAAACAGAAATTGTTACTGTCTCATTATCAATCTCATCGATTTGTCTTTTGAAACGTACCTGTTTTAGATTGAGAATGATTTCAGTAAAATCCTCAACAACTCCTGCTATAGTTGAAAACTCATGATCTACTCCTTCAACACGTACCGAAGTAATTGCAAAACCTTCTAAAGAAGAAAGTAAAACCCTTCTTAACGCGTTACCAACAGTCAAACCATATCCTGGCTCTAAGGGTCTGAATTCAAACTTACCCTCAAAGTCGGTAGAGTCGATCATTATGACCTTATCAGGCTTTTGGAAATTTAGTAATGCCATATTCTGTTTTCTAAGAGTTGTTAGTATTATTTAGAGTACAATTCAACGATAAACTGCTCGTTGATGTTTTCAGGAATCTGAATGCGCTCAGGAACTGAAACGAATGTACCTTCTTTTTTATCGTTGTTCCAAGAAATCCATTCATACACGTGGCTCGCGTTTGAAAGAGAATCTTGAATAGCAGTCAAAGATTTTGACTTTTCACGTACAGCAACAACGTCTCCTGCTTTGATTTGGTAAGATGGAATGTTCACCAATTCGCCATTAACAGTGATGTGTCTGTGAGATACTAATTGACGGGCTGCTCTTCTTGAAGGAGCGATACCCATTCTATAAACCACATTGTCTAAACGTGATTCGCAAAGCTGAAGTAAAACAACCCCGGTAATTCCGGTAGCGCGGGTAGCTTTCTCAAACATATTACGGAACTGATTTTCTAAAACTCCGTATGTATATTTAGCTTTTTGTTTTTCCTGAAGCTGAATAGCGTATTCAGACTTCTTACCGCGACGTCTGTTGTTTCCGTGTTGACCTGGAGGATAGTTTCTTTTCTCAAAAGATTTGTCATCTCCAAAAATCGCCTCACCAAATTTACGTGCGATTTTAGTCTTAGGACCGGTATATCTTGCCATTATAAAGTGTATTAGTTGGGGTGATTAAGGAATTAAGGTCTGGTCCTTCGCAAAATCAGTATTCCCCGATTGATATAAAAATTAATTAAACTCTTCTTCGTTTAGGAGGACGACATCCGTTGTGTGGTAGTGGAGTTACGTCAACGATCTCAGTAACTTCAATGCCGCTGTTGTGAATAGAGCGAATTGCAGATTCACGACCGTTACCCGGTCCTTTCACATACACTTTCACTTTACGCAAACCAGCCTCGTGAGCAACTTTACTTGCATCTTCCGCAGCTAGCTGAGCAGCATAAGGCGTGTTTTTCTTAGATCCTCTAAAGCCCATTTTACCGGCTGAAGACCAAGAGATCACATCACCTTTCTTATTAGTCAAAGAAATCAAAATGTTGTTGAATGATGCTGAAACGTGAGCTTCACCTACAGATTCAATAACAACTTTACGCTTTTTGGTGCTTTTTGCAGCTTTAGCGTTTTTTCCTCCGCCTTTAGTGTTTTGCTTTGCCATTCTTACTTATTATTTAGTTGCTTTCTTCTTGTTAGCAACCGTTTTACGCTTACCTTTTCGGGTTCTTGAGTTGTTCTTGGTACGTTGACCACGAAGTGGCAAACCAGAACGGTGTCTGATACCACGGTAGCAACCAATGTCCATAAGACGCTTAATACTCATAGAAACCTCACTTCTAAGTTCACCTTCAATTTTGTAGGCACCTACAGCATCACGAATGCTACCAATCTGGTCATCATTCCACTCGCTTACTTTAAGGTTTTCATCAACACCAGCCTGAGCAAGTATTTTTTGAGCTCTACTCTTTCCGATTCCAAAGATGTAAGTCAAAGCGATCACACCTCTTTTTTGTTTTGGGATATCTACCCCTGCAATTCTAGCCATAATCCTTAACCTTGTCTTTGTTTGAACTTAGGGTTCTTTTTGTTAATAACGTATAATCTTCCTTTGCGACGTACAATTTTGCAGTCTGCGCTTCTTTTCTTTACTGATGCTCTTACTTTCATCTTACTAGTATCTATAAGTTATACGAGCCTTAGATAAATCGTATGGGCTCATTTCCAGTTTTACTTTGTCCCCGGGTAATAATTTTATGTAGTGCATACGCATTTTTCCCGAGATATGCGCGGTCACGATGTGACCATTTTCAAGCTCAACGCGAAACATTGCGTTAGACAATGCTTCAATGATTGAACCGTCTTGTTCTATTGCTTGTTGTTTTGCCATTATGCTACTGCTTTTCTGTTCTTACCTGTTTTCATCAACCCGTCATAATGTCTATTCAACAAGTATGAATTCACTTGTTGCATAGTATCTATCGAAACCCCTACAAGAATAAGCAACGAAGTACCACCGTAAAACAATGCCCATCCCTGCTGCATACCCAGCACGCTTACTGCAACTGCAGGGAACACCGCAATTAAAGCAAGAAATATAGATCCCGGAAGGGTTATTTGAGACATAATCTTGTCCAAATACTCTGCCGTTTCTGAACCTGGTCTAATTCCGGCAATAAAACCACCGCTACGCTTGAGATCATCTGCCATTTTGTTAGTTGGCACTGTGATGGCCGTATAGAAATATGTAAACACGATGATCAGAAGTCCAAATACCAGATTATACCAAAATCCGAAAATATTTGTAAACTCACCGGCAATGGTCTGGGCTGTATCTGAATCAGACAAACCGATTACCGCACCTGGAATAAACATGATTGCCTGAGCAAAAATGATAGGCATTACCCCGGAAGCATTAAGCTTCAAAGGAATATATTGTCTGCTTCCAAAAACATTGCGTTCATAGCTGCCACTGGCAGTTCTTCTGGCGTATTGGACAGGAATCTGACGCACTGCCATAACGAGCAAAATAGAAAGTAATATGATCACAAACCAAATAACGAGTTCGATAAGAATCATAATAAGACCTCCATTAGACTCCGTTACACGAGACACCCATTCCTGAAGGAATGATTGTGGTAAACGAGCTATGATACCTACCATAATTAAAAGAGAGATACCATTACCAATACCCTTGTCAGTAATTTTTTCCCCTAACCACATTGCAAAAATACAACCGGTAGTAAGAATAATTACCGATGACACAATAAACATCAACTGACTTTGCATCACAAATGCTTCAGGAGGAAGAATACTAAAAAGGTTGGTAATATAACCCGGTCCCTGAATCAAGGTAATGGCTATAGTCAACCATCTGGTAATTTGATTGATCTTACGACGACCACTTTCACCTTCTTTCTGAAGTTTCTGTAAATAAGGAACCGCTATTCCCATTAACTGCACCACAATCGATGCTGAGATATACGGCATAATACCTAATGCAAAAACCGAAGCATTAGAAAATGCTCCTCCTGTAAATGCATTAAGCAACCCAAGCAAACCATCTTCTGTTTGAGCAGAAAGATTAGCCAGCTGAGAAGCGTCAATACCTGGAAGTACGATCTGAGCCCCAAAACGGTATACTAAAAGTAAACCTAAGGTTAGAAGAATACGGTTCTTCAACTCCTCAATTTTCCAGATATTTTTAATCGTTTCTATAGCCTTCATGCTGCTTGTGTTATAAAGTTACTGCTTCTCCGCCTGCCGCTTCAATAGCTTTGTGTGCTGAGGCTGTAAATTTATGAGCACTAACTTTCAATTTAGCTTTCAGCTCTCCACGACCTAAAATCTTTACCAAATCATTTTTACCAGCTAGTCTGTTTTCTACTAAAACATCAAGAGTTACTTCATCTTTAATTCGTCCAGCATCAACATACTCCTGCAAAGTATCCAGATTTACGCCTGTATATTCCTTACGGTTAATATTGTTAAAACCGAATTTAGGAACGCGTCTTTGAAGTGGCATTTGCCCCCCTTCAAAACCTACTTTTTTAGAATATCCTGATCTTGACTTCGCACCTTTGTGCCCACGGCCAGCGGTTCCACCATTTCCTGTGGCTTCACCACGACCTCGCCTGCTGTCGTTCTTTTTTACCGAGCCTGCTGCCGGTTTTAGATTGTTTAAACCCATTTTAGAATTATTTAAGCTTCTTCTACAGAAACCAGATGACTTACTTTATTAATCATACCAAGGATATTAGGAGTATTTTCATGCTCCACAACCTGGCCCATTTTCTTAAGACCTAATGCCTCAAGAGTTCTCTTTTGGTTCTGAGTACGATTAATCGCACTGCGCACCTTAGTTACTTTAATCTTTGCCATTGTCTTAAGAATTATCCGTTGAATACTTTGTCAAGAGATATACCTCTTTGCTTAGCTACAGTTTCTGCACTTCTCATTTGCAAAAGGGCGTCAAAGGTAGCCTTTACCACGTTATGTGGGTTAGAAGATCCCTGATTTTTTGATAATACGTCGTGAACCCCAACAGATTCAAGCACTGAACGTATTGCACCACCCGCAATTACACCGGTACCGGGAGCAGCTGGCATTAGCAGAACGCGAGCCCCACCATATTTACCTTTTTGCTCGTGAGGAATGGTACTTTTATTAAGAGGTATACGTACTAAATTTTTCTTAGCATCTTCTACCGCTTTAGCAATTGCACTGGCAACATCTTTAGATTTACCAAGACCCTGCCCTACAACACCATGCTCATCACCTACTACAACAATAGCAGAAAAACCAAAAGCCCTACCACCCTTAGTTACCTTCGTAACACGTTGAACGCCTACTAAACGATCTTTAAGATCCAGTCCGCTTGGCTTTACTATTTCTACGTTTTTATAATTTTGATACATAACTTCTTAGAATTTTAATCCGCCTTCTCGGGCTCCTTCTGCTAATTGTTTTACTCTACCGTGGTATAAATATCCACCTCTGTCAAATGCTACAGCCTCGATACCAGCTTCTTTTGCCTTTTCAGCAATTGCTTTACCTACTTCTTTAGCAACTTCTTCTTTATTGCCGTTAGCTTTAAAGCCCTTATCTCTTGAAGAAGCGGCGCTCAAAGTCTTACCGGTAGTATCGTCAATGATCTGTGCGTATATTTCTTTATTACTTCTATATACAGAAAGTCTCGGACGCTCTGCAGTACCAGTAAGTGACTTACGGATTCTGCGACGTATTTTATTTCTTCTTGTGTATTTTGAAAATGCCATAACGCTATATATTATGCAGATTTACCTGCTTTTCTTCTGATTTGTTCTCCTACAAACTTGATACCTTTTCCTTTGTAAGGCTCTGGCTTACGGAAGCTTCTGATTTTAGCCGCAACCTGTCCCACCAACTGCTTATCATAAGAAGTCAGTTTTACAACCGGGTTCTTACCTTTTTCAGTAACGGTTTCAACGGTTACCTCTGGTGCAACTTCTAAGATGATGTTGTGTGAAAAACCTAATGCCAGGTCTAATTTCTGACCCTGGTTGCTGGCTCTGTAACCTACACCAACTAACTCAAGAGATTTGGTGTATCCACTAGAAACACCTTGAATCATATTAGCAATTAGGGCACGGTATAAACCATGCTTTGCTTTATCTTCTTTCTTTTCAGAAGAACGCTCTAAGGTGATGACACCTTCTTCAACTTTAATATCGATGTTAGAATACTCTTGCTTAAGCTCTCCTAACTTCCCTTTTACCGTAATCATATTATCAGCTACATCTACAGTAACTCCAGACGGTATAGTAATTGGGTTTTTTCCTATTCTTGACATTGCTCTGTTCTTTTAACTGATTAATATACGTAGCAAAGTACTTCCCCTCCTACATTCTCTTGCTGAGCCTGCTTTCCGGTCATTACACCTTTAGAAGTAGAAACAATTGAAATTCCTAAACCATTAAGAATACGAGGCACATCTTTAGAAGATGCGTATTTACGTAAACCAGGCTTACTGATTCTTTGAATATCTTTTATGACAGACTCTTTAGTCTCTTTGTCATACTTAAGAGCTATTTTGATAGTTCCCTGTGCGGTCTTATCTTCAAATTTATAGCTCAAAATGTAACCTTGATCAAATAAGATCTTAGTTATTTCTTTCTTAAGGTTTGAAGCAGGAATTTCCACAACTCGGTGGTTTGCTGCTGCTGCGTTTCTAATCCTCGTTAGAAAATCTGCAATAGTATCTGTATACATTTATATTAAATTGCGGTTTTGGTTTTCGTCTGCACTTCAGCACATCTGAACCTGAAACCAGTTTATCTTTAATTTACCAGCTTGCCTTTTTAACACCTGGTATAAGACCTTGATTGGCCATTTCGCGAAACATCACACGAGAGATTCCAAAAGTTCTCATATATCCTTTAGGACGACCTGTAAGTTTGCAACGGTTGTGCTGACGTACAGGAGATGAGTTTTTAGGTAGCTTCTGCAATGCTTCATAATCTCCAGCCTCTTTTAAGGCCTTTCTTTTTTCAGCATATTTGGCTGCCATTCTCTCACGCTTTCTTTCGCGTGCTTTCATTGATTCTTTTGCCATAATTTACTTCTTTTTAAAGGGTAGCCCCAATTGAGTTAATAATGCTTTTGCTTCCTTATCGGTTTCAGCAGAAGTTTCAAAGGTAATATTCATACCTTCAATCTTGCGCACTTTGTCGATATCAATTTCAGGGAAAATAATTTGCTCAGTTACACCTAAGCTGTAGTTTCCACGACCGTCAAAACCGGTAGCATTGATTCCGTTAAAGTCACGTACACGTGGCAATGCAGAAGTGATCAAACGATCTAAAAATTCATACATACGCTCTCCACGTAAAGTAACTTTAGCCCCGATAGGCATGCCTTTTCTCAATTTGAAAGCTGCAACGTCTTTCTTAGAAACAGTCGCAACTGCACGCTGACCGGCAATTGTAGTAAGTTCTTCAACCGAATAATCGATCAATTTCTTATCTGCAACCGCAGCACCTACGCCTCTTGAGATTACAATTTTCTTCAATTTAGGAACCTGCATAATGTTTGCATACCCAAATTCTTCCTTAAGAGCCGCAATTACACGCTCTTTATATTCTGTCTTAAGTCTTGAAGTGTAAGCCATAACTAAATTACTTCATTTGATTTTTTAGAATAGCGTACTTTCTTATCACCTTCCATACGGTAACCTACACGAGTAGCATCACCATTACCGTCTACTAAAGACAGGTTTGAAATGTGCAAAGCAGCTTCTTTCTTAGCAATACCACCCTGAGGATTAGATGCACTAGGCTTCTCATGTTTAGAAACCAGGTTTATACCCTCAACGATTGCTTTGTTTTTATCTTTAATAACGCGCTGCACTTTACCTTCCTGACCTTTATGATCCCCGGCAGTAACACGAACGGTATCTCCAACTTTTATTTTAAGCTTTGTCATCTTAATTCGTATTAAAGCACCTCTGGCGCTAATGATACAATCTTCATGAATTGCTTATCACGAAGTTCTCTCGCAACAGGACCGAACACACGAGTACCGCGCATTTCTCCCTGAGCATTTAGCAACACACAAGCGTTATCATCAAAACGGATATAAGATCCGTCAGGACGACGTACTTCTTTGCGTGTACGCACTACAACTGCTGTAGAAACGGCACCTTTCTTAACCTGGCCGTTAGGTGTTGCATCTTTAACAGAAACAACAATCTTATCACCTACAGAAGCATATCTTCTTTTGGTACCGCCTAACACACGGATCGTCAAAACTTCCTTTGCACCGGTGTTGTCAGCTACTCTTAATCTTGATTCTTGTTGTAACATAATTACTTAGCTCTTTCAATGATTTCTACAAGTCTCCAACTCTTTGATTTACTCAAAGGACGTGTTTCCATAATCCTTACAGTATCTCCGATATTGCAGTCATTTTGCTCGTCGTGTGCTACGTATTTTTTCGTTTTCAAAACGAATTTACCATACATAGGGTGTTTTACCTTTTTAACTTCAGAAACCACGATTGACTTCTGCATTTTATTACTGGTAACTACACCTATACGTTCTTTTCTTAAATTTCTTTTTTCCATCTTAAGCAGCATTATTGTAATTCGCGTTTTGTAAGTTCGGTAGCTATACGGGCTACAGATCTTCTCAGACCTCTAAGCTGAATGGGATTTTCCAAAGGAGAAATGGCGTGAGCCATTTTCAAATCGGTATAAGCTCTTTTTGCCTTTACCAGCTCCTCCTGTAATTCTGCTACAGATAGTTCTTTTACTTCTGATTGTTTCATTTTTCTAGAATTTAGTCAGCTTGATAATCCCGAGCGATTACATACTTAGTTCTTACCGGAAGTTTCTGAGCAGCGAGTCTTAATGCCTCACGAGCTACTGGCTCAGATACTCCACCAATTTCAAAAAGCATTCTGCCGGGTTTTACGACAGCTGCCCAATACTCAACAGCACCTTTACCTTTACCCATACGTACCTCAAGTGGCTTCTTAGTAATGGGTTTATCAGGGAAAATACGTATCCATAAAGAACCTTCACGTTTCATATAACGTGTGGCCGCGATACGCGCTGCTTCTATTTGTCTTGACGTAAGAAAATTAGAATCTAATGATTTAATCCCAAAAGTACCGTTTGAAAGTTGATGCCCTCTTCCGGCATTTCCTTTCATGCGGCCCTTCTGTTGCTTACGGAATTTTGTCTTTTTAGGCTGTAACATCTTGTTTTACTTTAAAAAATTACTTTCTGCGGCGTGCTTTAGGTGCTCCTGCTGCACGACCAGCCTTTCCTCCTTGCTTCTTAGCAAGACCTACTAAAGGAGATAACTCTCTCTTTCCGTAAACCTCACCCTTCATGATCCATACTTTGATACCCAATCTACCATAGGTAGTGTGAGCTTCAACCAAAGCATAATCAATATCAGCTCTGAATGTTGATAAAGGAATACGACCTTCTTTATAAGATTCCTGACGAGCCATCTCTGCCCCGTTCAAACGACCTGAAATCTGAACCTTAATACCCTCAGCGTTCATGCGCATTGCAGCCGCAATAGCCATTTTAGTTGCACGACGGTAAGAGATACGGCTTTCGATCTGGCGGGCTATAGAGGATGCCACCAGGAAAGCATCAAGTTCTGGACGTTTGATCTCAAAAATATTGATCTGAACTTCCTTATTAGTAATTTGTTTAAGTTCTTCTTTCAACTTGTCTACCTCTTGACCTCCTTTACCAATGATGATACCTGGACGAGCCGTAGTGATAGTAACGGTTACAAGCTTAAGCGTACGCTCAATAATTACTCTAGACACACTGGCTTTTGATAAACGAGCGTGAATGTACTTTCTAATCTTATCGTCTTCGGCAAGCTTATCACCGTAGTCGTTACCACCATACCAGTTAGACTCCCATCCTCTGATAATACCTAGGCGATTCCCGATTGGATTTGTCTTCTGTCCCATTTATTAATTGCTTTGTGTGTTATCTTTAGCACCAAGCACAACTGTAACGTGATTGCTGCGTTTTCTTATTCTGTGTGCGCGACCTTGTGGTGCAGGACGAAGTCTTTTTAACATACTTCCCCCATCAACACGGATCTCTTTAATAATCAAGTCTGCATCTTCAATACTTGCATCCTCGTTTTTCTCCTGCCAGTTTGAAATAGCAGAAAGAACTAATTTCTCAACACGACGAGATGCCTCCTTGTTACTAAACTTCAATATTTGAAGCGCTTTCTCTACTTGCTGACCACGTACTAAATCTGCAACTAAACGCATTTTACGTGGTGAAGTAGGGCAGTTGTTCAGTTTAGCAAAGGCTATATTACGTTTAGCCTCTTTTCTCTGCTCTGCTTTTTCCTTTTTACGAACTCCCATAGCTTCAATTATTTTTTACCTTTATTTTTTGACCCTGTGTGACCTCTAAAAGATCGCGTAGGTGAAAATTCTCCTAATTTATGACCTACCATGTTTTCTGTAACATATACAGGAACAAACTGGCGACCATTGTGTACAGCTATTGTTTGACCCACAAAATCTGGAGTAATCATCGAGGCTCTTGACCAGGTTTTGATTACCGTCTTTTTGTTAGACTCAATGTTAGCTGCAACTTTTTGCTCTAACTTATAGTGAACGTAAGGTCCTTTTTTTAATGAACGTGCCATATCTTATTATTTCTTTCTACGTTCTACAATATATTTATTACTCGCTTTTGTCTTCGTACGCGTTCTGTAACCTTTAGCAGGTATACCTTTTCTAGAACGTGGGTGACCTCCTGAAGCACGACCTTCACCACCACCCATTGGGTGATCTACTGGGTTCATCACAACCGGTCTTGTACGTGGACGACGACCTAACCAGCGTTTTCTACCCGCTTTACCAGATACAATAAGCTGATGATCACTGTTAGAGACAGCACCTATGGTAGCCATACAATTCACAAGTATCAAACGCGTCTCACCAGAAGGCAACTTAACGGTTGCAAATTTACCATCACGAGCCATAAGCTGCGCGAAAGCACCAGCACTACGAGCCATAATAGCCCCCTGTCCTGGGCGCAATTCAATACAAGAAATGATAGTTCCCAAAGGAATATCAGAAAGTGGAAGCGCATTTCCGATTTCAGGAGCAGCTCCGGTTCCAGAAACAACGTTCTGATCAACCTGAAGTCCATTAGGAGCGATGATGTATCGTTTCTCCCCATCCTGATAGTTCAACAAAGCAATAAAAGCAGTACGATTTGGATCGTACTCAATTGTTGCTACCGTTGCAGGAACACCTTCCTTATTTCTTTTAAAATCAATAACGCGATAGCGTTTTTTATGACCACCACCTTTGTAGCGCATGGTCATTTTTCCCTGACTGTTTCTCCCTCCAGACTTTTTAATCGGAGCCAATAGGCTTTTTTCCGGCTTATCAGTAGTGATGGCGTCAAACCCATTTACTACTCTAAATCGCTGTCCTGGAGTGATTGGCTTTAATTTTCTTACTGACATTTTTTAGTCTTAAATGTTACTATAAAAATCAATCACATCACCTTCCGCCACCTGTACAATCGCCTTTTTATAGCCGCTTGTTTTACCAGTGATCATACCAGACTTTGTGTACTTGGTACTACGATCGGGGCGAACGTTCATTGTTCTTACTTTAATTACCGAAACACCATAAGCCGCCTCTACAGCGTTTTTAATTTCGATCTTATTCGAACCGGGATTTACTTCAAAGGTATAGCGACTGTGAAGCTCGCTATCCGTTGTAGCTTTTTCGGTAATCACGGGTTTTATTAAAATACTCATGTTGTTACTTACTTAAAGTTTGCTCAATTTCTTCTAGAGAACCTTCTAAAAACACTACATTATGAGCATTCATAATTTTGTAAGTGCTTAATTCTGAACTCGTTATAACCTCAGAGGCCTTTAAATTACGTGACGACAAATATACATTATTATTTGAAGCACCCAATACAAACAGAGACTTTTTATTTTCAAGCCCTAAACCAGCTAAAACGTTGATGAATTCTTTGGTTTTTGGAGTATCGAAATTGAAGTCTTCAATTACCGTAATCGCGTTGTCTTTTGCTTTAAGGGTTAAAGCGGAACGACGTGCCAGACGCTTAAGTCCTTTATTCAATTTGAAAGAATAGTTGCGTGGTCTTGGACCAAACATTCTACCTCCGCCTTTAAATACACCAGACTTGATGCTACCAGCTCTTGCGGTACCGGTACCTTTTTGTTTTTTGATCTTACGGGTACTACCTGCAATCTCTGCACGCTCTTTAGATTTATGCGTACCTTGTCTTTTATTTGCAAGGTGCTGCTTAACATCTAAATAAATAGCGTGATCATTAGGCTCTATACCAAAAACAGCATCAGAAAGGTTTGCCTCTCTCCCTGTTTCTTTTCCTTTAATATCAACTACTGCTACTTTCATTACCTTTCAATAATTACATAAGAGTTTTTATGACCAGGCACACAACCTTTAACCACAAGTAGATTCTTTTCAGCAACTACTTTAAGAACTCTTAAATTTTGAACTTTTACTCGCTCATTTCCCATTTGACCCGCCATACGCATTCCTTTGAATACTCGTGCAGGATACGAAGCAGCACCAATAGAACCGGGTGCTCTCAAACGGTTATGCTGACCGTGAGTTGATTGCCCAACACCACCAAAACCGTGACGTTTTACAACCCCCTGAAAACCTTTACCTTTAGAGGTTCCCACAACGTCAACAAACTGACCTTCTTTAAAGACCTCTACAGTAACTGCATCGCCTAATTTAAACTCTCCTTCAAAATCCTGGAACTCGACAACTTTACGCTTTGCAACTGTACCTGCTTTCTTGGCGTGGCCTTCGGCAGCTTTATTTGCAGTCTTTGCGTCATCGAAACCTAACTGAAGGGCACTATACCCGTCAACCTCTTCGGTTCTGACTTGGGTAACAACGCAGGGACCTGCTTCGATTACTGTACACGGAATATTCTTTCCGTTTTCATCAAAGATGCTGGTCATACCTACTTTTTTTCCAATTAACCCAGACATATTAATTATTATTGATTATTACTAGTTTACTTTCTTGTTTGGCTTTCGCCGAAATAAAAACAGGGTCAAAATACGTTCGACCCTGAATGTATTTTTACCGTTTTTCCCTCGCCCGCAGCTCAGGACATGTAATTTCCGCTCTGCGGAAATAACTATACTTTAATCTCTACCTCAACACCACTTGGCAATTCAAGCTTCATCAACGCATCAATGGTTTTTGAAGATGAACTGTAGATGTCAAGTAAGCGCTTGTATGAGCTAAGCTCAAACTGCTCACGAGACTTCTTGTTTACGTGAGGCGAGCGCAATACTGTAAAGATTTTTTTGTGAGTAGGAAGTGGAATTGGTCCAGTCACTACAGCACCGGTACTTTTTACCGTTTTTACGATTTTTTCAGCAGATTTATCTACTAAGTTGTGATCGTAAGACTTAAGTTTTATTCTGATTTTCTGACTCATTTCTTAGTAAATTAAGCGTTAGCAGTTCCTTTGGCAGCAGCAACTACCTCCTGTGATACGTTAGATGGTGTTTCTGCATAGTGCGCAAATTCCATTGTTGAAGTTGCACGACCAGAAGAAAGTGTACGTAGTGTGGTAACATAACCAAACATCTCAGAAAGTGGCACAAGAGCTTTTACAACTTTTGCACCCGCACGGTCACCCATGCTGCTCATCTGACCACGACGACGGTTAAGGTCACCTACTATATCTCCCATGTTTTCTTCAGGAGTAATTACTTCAACCTTCATAATAGGCTCCATAACTACAGCTCCTGCAGCCTTTGCAGCCGCTTTAAAACCAAGTTTCGCTGCAAGTTCGAAAGATAGCGCATCAGAATCCACCGGATGGAATGAACCATCCTTTAAAGTAACTTTCATCGCATCTACTTCAAAACCAGCCAACGGACCATTCTTCATAGCCGCTTTAAAGCCTTTTTCTACTGAAGGTATATATTCTTTAGGAACGTTACCCCCTTTTACTTCGTTTACAAATTCAAGACCAACTTTTCCTTCTTCAGCAGGCTCAAGCGTAAATACGATATCAGCAAATTTACCACGACCACCCGACTGCTTTTTATAAACTTCACGGTGATCTGCTACTTTAGTGATAGCCTCTTTGTATTCAACCTGTGGTTGACCCTGATTTACCTCTACTTTAAATTCACGTCTAAGACGGTCTACAATAATGTCTAAGTGAAGCTCACCCATACCAGAAATAATAGTCTGACCAGAAGCTTCATCTGTACGCACCTGGAATGTTGGATCTTCTTCGGCAAGTTTAGCCAAGGCCATACCTAGTTTATCAACATCCGCTTTGGTTTTTGGCTCAACCGCGATACCAATAACGGGATCAGGGAATTCCATACTTTCCAAAACAATAGGGTGCTTTTCATCAGTAAGGGTGTCACCGGTCTTAATATCTTTAAAACCTACAGCAGCACCTATATCTCCTGCTTCAATGTATTCAATTGCATTTTGCTTGTTAGCATGCATCTGATAAATACGAGAAATACGCTCTTTGTTTCCTGAACGATTGTTCAACACATAAGAACCAGCGTCAAGACGACCTGAATAGGTACGGAAGAAAGCCAAACGACCTACGAAAGGATCTGTAGCAATCTTAAATGCAAGCGCAGCGAAAGGCGCAGTTACATCCGGCTTACGGATTTCTTCTTTTTCTGTATCAGGATTAATACCTTTAATACCTTCTTTATCCACCGGAGAAGGCAGGTAACGGCAAACCGCATCAAGCAAGAACTGAACACCCTTGTTTTTAAATGCAGAACCGCAAATCATTGGGATGATAGACATATCCATCACCGCAGCACGAAGTGCAGCGTGCACCTCATCTTCAGTAATAGAGTCTTCATCTTCCATATATTTTTCAAGTAAATTTTCATCATAAGCAGCAACCTCTTCGATTAGCAAACCACGATATTTCTTTACTTCTTCTTTTAATTCTTCAGGAATCTCAACAACATCAAAAGTCGCTCCCTGAGTTTCATCGTGCCATACAACCGCACGGTTTTTCACAAGGTCAATAATTCCTTTAAAGTCTGCTTCTTCACCAATTGGAAGAACGATAGGCACCGCGTTAGAACCCAACATCTCCTTAACCTGCTTACACACTTCAAGGAAGTTAGACCCCTGGCGGTCCATCTTATTTACAAAGCCCATACGTGGTACTTTGTAATTATCAGCGAGTCTCCAGTTCGTTTCAGACTGTGGCTCAACACCATCAACTGCACTAAATAAGAATACAAGACCATCAAGAACACGTAAAGAACGGTTTACTTCAACCGTGAAGTCAACGTGTCCCGGAGTATCAATAATGTTGAAATTATAATCTTTAGTATCAGGAAGCGGCTTGGCGTTCTCCATCGGGAACTTCCAGGTACAGGTAGTAGCCGCAGAAGTAATGGTAATACCACGCTCTTGCTCCTGCTCCATCCAGTCCATAGTTGCCGCACCATCGTGCACCTCACCTATTTTGTGGCTTACACCGGTATAATAAAGTATACGCTCTGTTGTTGTGGTTTTACCCGCATCAATGTGAGCCGCAATACCTATATTTCTAGTAAATTTTAAATCTCTTTGTGCCATTTTTTTTAGAATCTAAAGTGAGAGAATGCTTTGTTAGCTTCCGCCATCTTATGAGTATCTGTACGCTTCTTAACAGCTGCACCTTCTTCTTTAGCCGCAGCTAAAACTTCTGCAGCAAGCTTAGATGCCATTGATTTCTCATTGCGTTTACGCGCATAGCTAATCAACCATTTCATCGCAGTAGAAATCTTACGATCTGGTCTGATTTGCATTGGAATTTGAAAAGTTGCACCACCTACCCTACGGCTACGTACTTCTACGTGAGGCATAACATTAGATAAAGCGTCTTTCCAAACTTCAAGAGCTGTTTTTTCGTCGTTGTTTTTCTTTTCCTCTACGATATCCATAGCATCGTAGAAAATTTTAAAGGCTACCGACTTCTTACCGTCCCACATCATCATGTTCACAAAACGCGTCACCAACTGATCGTTAAAACGTGGATCTGGTAAAAGTGGTCTTTTTTTGGCCTGTCTTTTTCTCATTTCTGTGTTTGTTAAATGTTAATCGTTAATCGTTATTCGTCAAAAGTGTTACCTTAAGCGGTTAACAGTTAACAGTTTACTTTTTAGGGCGTTTTGCACCATATTTAGAACGACGTTGTAGTCTTCCCTGAACACCTGCGGTATCCAAAGCTCCACGTACAATGTGATATCTAACACCTGGCAAATCCTTAACCCTTCCGCCTCTTACCAATACTATCGAGTGCTCTTGTAAATTGTGACCCTCACCACCTATGTATGCGTTCACCTCTTTACCGTTAGTTAATCTAACACGGGCAACTTTACGCATAGCCGAGTTAGGTTTCTTAGGTGTAGTGGTGTACACACGGGTACAAACCCCGCGGCGTTGTGGGCACGAATCCAAAGCAGCCGATTTACTCTTCTTGGTCATCTTGGCTCTTCCTTTTCGTACTAATTGTGAAATTGTTGGCATAATTTCTTTTACCTAAATTATAGTTATTCTAATAGCCCCTTTTCTAAGGGCTTGCAAAGGTATAAAATAAATTGAGTAATTCAAGCCATAAATCATTAATTTTCAAAGGTATTTTACATTAAAAATTTTACGTATTTATTTCGAAACAAAAAGAATTAAGCACCAACGCACTTTAATGATCTACAGACTACTGGTTCTTACGATTGCTTTTTCGTTAGGTTTTATATCAAACCATAATGCGCAGGAAGTAACACTCAAAGTTGACACTCAGAGCAGAAAACAGGACAGCCTGGCCACTATTTATTTATTTGAAAGAGTATTTAGAAACCAAAATGAACTGCAAGAATCACTGAATCGTGCTAAAGACAGCCTTCTAAAAGATGGTTATTTTAGACACAGCTTCTCACAGCTAATTCTTTCTACAGATACAACTTACAGCATACGTTTTTTTAGCGGAACCCGGACCCAAATCTTAAAACTCAGTTACGACTTCAAAAATTTGAAAAAACATGCCGAAGGATTAAAATTAAAATCAGATTCATCATACCTATATATAGAACCCAAAAATTTACAAAAAAGCCTTCGCGCCTTCACAATTCTAGATGCAGAACAAGGCAGTCCGCTTACCTCCTATTCTCTTGTAAATTTCAGACTGGAAAAAGATACCGCGTACGCCCAACTTTTAGTGAAGAAGGAGCGGAAGCGCAAACTTGACGATATTATTATCAAGGGTTATGAGAAATTCCCAACTTCCTTTTTGAAGAATTATGCTAAATTAAAAGTAAATGATGCCTTTAACGACAGGCAAATTGCCAAAGGAATCTCCAACCTTGAAAAATTACCTTTTATAAGTCAGCCTAAGGAAGCCGACATTCTATTCAAGCCCGATTCTACGACACTCTACCTTTATGTAGAGAAAGAAAACGCAAACCGGTTTGAAGGCTTTCTCGGCTTCGCATCTAAAGAATCTGACACAGGACTACGTCTTGATGGGTATCTCGACCTGCAACTGGAAAACATTCTAAATTATGGCGAATCCCTAAATTTTCAATTTAAAGGCAATGGTGATGACCAACAAATCCTGGAAGCATCCCTGAGAATGCCTTATATTTTCAAAACCCCGCTGAGTTTAACGCCGGCACTTCAACTCTTTAGACAGGACAGTAGTTTTTCAAATAGCCGGAAAGATTTAAAAATTGATTACACCATTTCACCTCAGGCTATTTTATATACAAAAGCGTCATTTCTGAATTCAGAAAAGCTATCCACCAGTCAGTTTGTGAATATTGAGAGCTTTAGAAAAGACATCTATTTAATAGGTATTGAACTAGTGGATCAAGACTCCGCGCCCTCCTTTGAAAACAGCTACCTGAAAGCATCAGCAGGATACGCTACAAGAACAGCGAACGAAAACAAAGTCAACCAGCTACTTCTTCATCTGGAAACCGGCCATGCATTTTACTTAAACGATAAAAACATATTTTACATCAAGAACGAAACAGAATATTTAAGTCCACAGGAGGTTTTTGAAAATGAATTGTTCCGTTTTGGGGGAATGCAAACCTTAAGAGGATATAAGGAAAACAGCCTCGTAACTTCATTTTACTCTGCCATTCAAACTGAATATCGCTATAAACCAGTGAGGAATTTTATACTGAATTCTGTTTTTGACGTGGCATATTTAAAAAGCCCCATTACCCAGCAAACCGAAGAGTCCGGTTTACTATATGGTGTAGGCTTTGGCGGAAGCATTCTGACCAATGCGGGATGGTTGCGTATTAATCTCGCTGCGCCATTTGCACCTAATGAAAAATTAAGATTTTCAAATTCTATAATGCATTTAAGCTTAATTGCAAATTTTTAAGAACGTTTAAATCTAAATACGTTTTAAAACACACTACACAAATTCTTAGTTCAGATTTTTTTATTTCTGCATCCACCAAAACAACACTACCTTTGTCCTATGTCAAAAACCACACACATTTACGGTACCCGGGCAATTATTGAAGCCATTAACGCCGGGAAAGAAATTGGGAAAATCTATCTGCAAAAGGGTCTCAATAATCCATTATCGAAAGAGCTCGAGATTTTAATACGGGATCATGGCATTTCGGTTTCGTATGTACCTCAAGAAAAACTTTATAAACTATCTGATCAAAATCATCAGGGAGCTATTGCTACCATATCCCCTATTCAGTTCGCCGATTTTGAAGCTACGGCAGAAGCAATCCTAATGAGTGAAAAGCCGGGATTATTTCTTTTGCTAGATCAGTTAACCGATGTACGTAATTTTGGCGCTATCATTCGTACTGCCGTTTGTACTGGCGTTGATGCCATCATTATACCGAAGTCTGGTGGCGCACCGGTGACCGATGACACGGTAAAAACTTCGGCCGGGGCTATTTTTAATATTCCTATTTGTAAGGTTGATCACATTAAAGACGCGCTATTTTACCTACAGGGTTCTGGAGTACAGGTTATAGCTGCCACTGAAAAAACTGAAGATTCTATTTACGATCTCGATTACACGAAACCCACTGCTCTCATTATGGGAAGCGAGGGAAAAGGAGTTACTCCGGGAGTTTTAAAGCTTGTTGATTTTAAAGCAAAGTTACCTATGGCCGGCAGCATCAGTTCGTTGAATGTTTCAGTTGCATGCGGAGCCTTCTTATATGAAATTGTACGCCAGCGCCGGCTAGTGTAGTGTTTCCTCATCATCGTGCTCGTCAACAGGAAGGGGCGGGTCTATGAAGTTTCCATTTTCATCAAATTGTTTTAGAAAAGGATCATCTTCAGCCTGATAATCTTCAGCTTCCCAGGCGTATTTAACCGGTTTTGCAATTTTTGATCTAATTATAAAGGCCAAGACAGTACCACTAATAAAACCACTTAAATGCCCTTCCCAACTCATACCTTCCTGCAAAGGCATGGTGCCCCAAATGAGGCTTCCGTAAAGAAAGACCACAATGAGGGAAAAAGCGGTAAGACGAAAATTTTTAGACCAGATTCCTTTAAAAAATAAAAACGAAGCCAAACCGTAAATTACCCCACTCGCACCTATATGATAGGCATCTCTTCCTATAACCCACGTTCCTGCACCGGCACCTAAAGCAATAAAAAAAAGAACTTTCCAGGCTACGCTTCGGTAGAAATAAAACAAACCACCAGTCAACACCAATAGCGGAACACTGTTATGCCACAAATGACTTAATGAAGAATGGATAAAGGGTGACAACAATATACCTCGCAATCCCGTGAGGCTACGCGGCAAAACACCGTAGCTGGTAAAATTATAACCAAACTTTAATTCAAACCAAAAAACCAGCCAAATAAGCAGTGCCAACAGCAAGGGAACCCAAACCACTGCCAGGGTAAAAGAAAATGGATCGGATGGATTCTGATTTTTCATCTCTGGAAATTAGCAATTCTCCCGCCAAAGTCATAAAGTA